>NZ_JBFUMG010000686.1:0-2038 GCF_054049495.1 Phyllobacterium sp. P5_D12
TTACAAAGATGGTAGCCCTCGAACTAGCGAGAGCTTTTCGGACCACATCATCGGTAGCATGGCCAAAATGTTGAAACAGCGGCCTACCCGTTATTCGTTCGAGGATCGCCGCTTCAGCAGGCGCGTGAACGTCGGTACGACCAATAATCGTCAGCGACGCATCAATTCCCGCGTCCCATAAGCTCTCGAACGCCAACATGATCGCTGCCACGTTCTTCCGCGGCTCAAGTGTCCCTACAAAGGTGAACATTCGTTTCTTAGGGTCGAATGGTAGCTTCGACATTCCATAGCCGTCGCCTCCTAGTGGAAAAGCTGGGCCAGCTCGATCCGTCGACCGGATGATTCTCTTGACGTAGGCATCCCGAGTTGCTTCGCTAATGAAAGATACCCTCGGTACCTTTTGGAGCACGCGGACATAATGCATCAACTTTTCCGTCGTCCTGCACGGCCAATATTGCGGCTGCAAAAAGGGAATGAAATCATATGCCAACCATGCAAGCCGAGACTGGGGTACCAGCGCCAAGTTTCGATATGCATTTAAACGAACTGGATCAAAGAAAACCTCGGGGTTGAAAAGGTTCCTCGCGAGATCGTTATTTGCGATCCGCCCTTTGCCGGGCAAAAGAAGGGCCAAACGTTCACGTTCTTCTTCTTCGTCCCTCCCCTCCCTAATCTCCTGCAATATCGTGTCTGGCAGCTCGATAAACGTTTCGGTTGGGTTGTCGAAACGGCAAGGGATCAAATCGGCCGGTCCGCTCCAATGGCGTATAATCTCGCGTTCCACCCTCTGGATACCGCTGTGTATCGGGTGCACTGTGAGCATCGTTAGATCAATGAAAACTGGGTCCTGGTTCACGATGCGATATCCCTGATCGTCGCACTCGACCTGATCGTTACATCCAACCCGAGCGATTGGCATAGCAATTCGGAATAACGTTTGAAGCTATGTTCATCGCAGTACAAGCGTCGAGCCCTAGCAAGCTTGGTCCGATCCCGAATTTGATCAGAGATCTGCGCCAGCGCCTCGGCTAGAAGCACCGGGCTTGGGTGGTCCGGAATACGGAGAACATAAGAAGGTGCATCCATCGCTTCGGCTAGATCGTCGTTGGTAATAGTTGGAAGACCAGCGGCAATGCAGTCGAGCAGCGCACCAGACAGTCCGCCCAGAAAATGCGTGCGGAGCTGAATACCAGCGTCAGCTGCCATGAGGTAGTCGCGATATTGCGTATCGCTGGTGTACTCAGCAACGAACTTCACATGTTCTTCTAGACCAAGCTGCTTGCGTAGATCCAAGAAACCTCTGTGTTCCATTGCCCATCCACCGACGAAATAAAGCTTGGCCGGTATATTCCAGCTACGAAGAAGGTCGATCGCCCAGATACACTCTTCAGCGGCTTTGTTGGAATGAACATAGCCAAACGTGGCTATGGCGAACTCATCTTCCCCGAAGCCGAGCCTCTCCCTGGCTCTTCTCTTGGCACTTCGATCAAGCGGATCAGTTGTCCATGGTCGATAGATGGAAAATGGCAGGTGAACTGCTCCAGCATTCAGCCTTGCATTGACGATATCGGTCGTCACTTGTGAATGTAGAAAAAGCTGCGACGAAGCTGTTGCGAGTTCTCCCAGGAACGTTGCCTCTAGCAATGACTCGTCGCTCATCCATCTATCAATTTCCTCGCCACTTACGGGACGCCCCAACTCCCTCTGAGCGACTTCCTGAGCACGTTCCTTCCCAAGCAGTATACGATAGAAGCTGAGCAGGCGATTGTCGTGCTCGATGCAGACGCCGCCGTAACGAAGCAGGAAGTTGAATATTTCAAGGTGAAAATGGGAATTGCCAACAACTCCGATTACCTTGTCATATTCGGACGATACGAAAGGAACAGCAGATACAGCGTAAGCTCCATTGGCACCTTCCGGCTTGGCTGCTGGAGTGCCTCGTGCGTAAACATCCAGGTCGACAAGCTTGCCCAGTTCTTTGATTGTTGCCGCGGAATAGTCCGCTACCCCCGAACGATCTGGTGGCAGAGGACTGAGG
>NZ_JBFUMG010000687.1:0-2034 GCF_054049495.1 Phyllobacterium sp. P5_D12
ACAGCGGTTATCGCTCCATGATGAGCGTCCAGTCGTCGCTGGTCATGTATCCGATCTATGCCTACGGCTCCGAGGAGCAGCGCAAGAAATACCTGCCAAAACTTGCTTCCGGAGAGTGGATTGGTTGCTTTGGCTTGACTGAGCCCGACGCCGGTTCGGATCCCGCGGGCATGAAGACCCGCGCGACAAAAGTCGCGGATGGCTACCGGTTGTCCGGTTCAAAGATGTGGATTTCCAATTCACCCATAGCCGACGTTTTTGTCGTCTGGGCTAAATCTGACGCGCATGATGGCCAGATCAGGGGATTCGTGCTGGAAAAGGGCATGAAGGGTCTTTCCGCGCCGAAGATTGGCGGAAAGCTCTCGCTGCGCGCATCGATAACGGGCGAAATCGTCATGGACGGCGTCATCGTTGGTGAGGAGCATCTGCTGCCGAATGTTTCTGGCCTGAAAGGGCCGTTCGGTTGCCTCAATCGCGCTCGTTACGGCATCTCGTGGGGCGTTATGGGCGCTGCGGAGGATTGCTGGCAGCGCACAGTGCAGTACGGGCTTGATCGCAAGCAGTTTGGACGGCCACTCGCCGCTACGCAGCTGTTTCAGAAGAAATTCGCTGACATGCAGACGGAAATTGCTCTCGGGTTACAAGCCTCGTTGCGCGTTGGCCGTCTGATGGACGAAGACAAGGTCGCGCCGGAGATGATCAGTCTGATCAAGCGCAACAATTGCGGCAAGGCGCTGGATATTGCCCGTGTCGCCCGCGACATGCATGGCGGCAATGGCATCCAGATCGGCTACCACGTCATGCGGCACGCGCAGAACCTTGAGACCGTCAATACCTATGAGGGCACGCACGACGTGCACGCCCTCATTCTAGGCCGCGCCCAGACTGGCATCCAGGCGTTCTTCTAGAGCTAGCCCTTCTGCTGTTGTACGATGCCATAAATATTGGTTGAGCGTGCGCCGGAGCGGCAATAGGCGAGGACAGGTCCTTCCGCTTCCTCCAGCGCTTTGGCCATGGCATCGACGTCGTCCTGGGTCAGTTGACCAGAGATAACCGGAACATAATAAATCGGAATGCCTGCTTTTTCGGCAACCTGAGAAATTTCAGCGAAATCTGGCTGGTCCGGCGATTCGCCGTCCGGACGGTTGCAAATCAGCGCTTGATAGCCCGCGGCAACAATATCGCGCACGTCATCTGGTGAAATCTGGCCGGTCACAGCAAAATCTTCGTCAATTTGACGGATGTCCATTTTTTGTCCTTGGAAGAGTTGGTGTCGAAGTACCATACATCAAACGGAGGCCAATGCCATATCAAAGCATCTTTACTCTCCGTCGATGCCTATTAAATTTGCACATATTGATATGTGACTAAAGTATGAGCTAAAGGAGGTTGCGAAAGCGTCCGAACCAAACATCTTGCAAAAAATGCATTGATTATGAGAACCCATAATATGCTGATAATTTTGAATAATTCAGATGTCTTTAACCGACGAACACGACTTGGCACGCTCGTTGCTTAGAACTCCTTCGGTACCAACAACCAAAAGAGGGGTTCACCTGAATGTTCAATTTACCAGCCAGATTTATCGGGACTTTGGCGGCCGCCGCCATGGGTGCGTCCCTGGCCATGTCACCCGCGAGCGCCGCGGACGACACGATCAAGGTCGGCATTCTGCATTCGCTGTCCGGGACGATGGCTATTTCCGAAACGACCCTCAAGGATACGATGCTGTTCTTGATTGACGAACAGAACAAGAAGGGCGGCGTACTTGGCAAGAAACTTGAGGCTGTGGTGGTTGATCCTGCATCGGACTGGCCGCTCTTCGCCGAAAAGGCACGCCAGCTGATCGAGCAAGATAAAGTCGCCGCCGTATTCGGCTGCTGGACATCCTCTTCGCGTAAATCGGTTCTGCCGGTTTTCGAAGAGCTGAACTCGATGCTGTTCTACCCTGTCCAGTACGAGGGTGAAGAAAGCTCGCGAAATGTGTTCTACACAGGCGCCGCTCCGAACCAGCAGGCTATTCCGGCCGTCGAT
>NZ_JBFUMG010000688.1:0-2032 GCF_054049495.1 Phyllobacterium sp. P5_D12
CTTCCCGTCGAACCAATAAAATTGCAGCGATTTGCTCTGACGATCATAATAGGCGTTTTCGCCATAGCCGGCATGCGGCACCACAATCAGCCGGTTGCCTTCGAAGGCCCAGGTAATACGGCGGCCAAGAGCAAAGCCGCTCTCGAAAAAGTCGAGCGTATGCTGGACGGTTGCCCACACGCTGAGCTGGCGAAACTGCGGTAGCTTTCTGGTATTCTCATCGAGAACACGCCCGTTCGGTGCGACGAAGGCATTGCCCTTGCTGTCCCATACAGCTGGTGGCATCAGGGTGTTGGAGGTGGCATCGTAATCGACCACCGCAAAACGGGCCCTGGTCGGTCCGTCCCGCAACCCCGGCTCCCAGGGCACAAAGAAGTTCTGATCAATGGCCGCTGCAGGATTGTTCTTCGCCACAAGCGGATCTTTGAAATAGACATCGATTTGCAGGCGAAGATCGGTGTCCTTCTGCACCTCCAGCGGCAAGAAACGCCGTGCACCATAGAGCCTCCGGCGCGTTTCCGGCGAAAACCGGTGCTTGTTCTCCGGGGTTTTGCTTGCCATTTCGTTCCCCCTATTCCTGCCCCGCCGGGCAACGTTCAGGTGCGAAGGCATCGTTCAAGGTTTCGGCAAGACGCAAACCGGCGCGACCGAGTTGCGCGTCAAGAACAGGAAGATTTTCACGTCGATAGTCGTCGTCGAGCACACCATTGGCCGGGACAGAGCGCATAATATTGATAGCGAGCTGATGGCTCTCATTGGCCCAATCGATTGTAGTTCCGGAAGTCACTGAATTGGCGTCTGCGGTTTTCAGCCAACCATTCTCAAGGCGTTCCACGTAGCTGCCCCATGACCATACGGTCTTGTCAATGAGAGTAACATCCCAGACGGCATGAAGGTTGGCATTGAAAGGAACATTGCCGTTGACGCCCTCCTTGGTGACGACCGTGACCTCAACGCCGTTGCCGCCTTCTTCGTCGATGGCGTGCAGAGGTTGGTGCAAGTCGCTTAGGAAATGCACGAGGAATTTAAGCGCGCGCTGGCGTGGTTCGAGTGGAAGAGGGGGGCAGGCAACAATACTGAGCTGTCTGTTTATAGCGGCGATGATGCAATCACCATCAGACGCATCAAGAACGCAGTCGCGCGCGGGATCATAACCGGGAGCTATTCGAGGGATATCGACGAAGTGCCATCTAGTGGTGGTCTTGTCGCGAGTCCGTTCGTCGTTGGCCCAACTGGCAATTGAGGCCAACGATGAGCCGCTGCCAAGCAAGTCTGCGACATGCTGCAACGTCAGAGGGGCTAGCGATCTTTGAGCAATTTCGGCGATGATGGAATGACCCGAGGGTCCCCACGCGAAGGCCACATTCATAGCGGCGAACAGAAGCGCGACAGTCAATGCAATGCGGCGCATTCCCAAAGCCCTCCGCTCTCTTAAATCATGCGCTGGAATACTCCATCAAATGGTTGTCATGATCAAGCAGCTTGCAACTGTGGGTAGTCATGATTGTCCGTCCAGGAGAGGAAGAGCGTAGCCGGCAAATCTGTTTTGGCGGTTCAGCCTTTGGTCTGCATTGCCCACGAACGATGCCGTTCACCCACGCGACAGGGAAGCTCAAGCCATGGAGCGGTACAGCCAGTCACCGTAGCGCATCGAACCAATATACGTGTCGTTGAGTGGAAGCAGTGTGTCGTCATTTAATTCAACGCCGTAGTAGCGCGCGCTGTTGTCGGTAATGACCTGGCGTGTATCTTCGTTTGCTGCGAGGTGGATACGAGCAATTTCATCGAGCCCAAACTGCTCGGGCCCGCTGATCTCCACGGTACCGTTCCTTGCCGCCCCCATCGCCAATTCTGTCAGGATTTCGGCGACGTTATAGGCAGCTATTGGCCTTACCGATGCCGACGAGAGCCGAAAGGCATCTCCCTCTGCTCCCATGTCGACCACGCCGCTGATAAACTCGAAGAATTGCGTGGAATGGAGGATGGTGAAGGGTCTCCGCGCTGCCCGGATAAGATTTTCCTGCACCATCTT
>NZ_JBFUMG010000689.1:0-2031 GCF_054049495.1 Phyllobacterium sp. P5_D12
TACCTATGCCAAGGGTGACGATCAATATCCGCAACTGTCGCCAGGCTTCATAGCCAAAGGTTTCGGTAGCCATGTATGGGATGTCGATGACAATGAATACATAGAATACGGAATGGGAAACCGTTCTGTCGGGCTGGGCCACGCATACGCTCCCGTTCTGGAGGCAGCGACACGCCAGTTGCAGCTCGGCTGCAATTTTACCCGCCCCGCCGATATAGAAGTGCAATGCGCAGAAACCTTTCTCGAGACCATCCCTGGTGCGGAGATGGTGAAGTTTTGCAAAGATGGATCGGATGCAACATCCGGCGCGGTCCGGTTGGCAAGAGCGGTAACCGGGCGAGATATGATCGCACGCTGCGGTGATCATCCCTTTTTTTCGACAGACGACTGGTTCATCGGTGACACCGAGATGAACGCAGGCATCCCTGATGCCGTGCAGAAGCTCACCGTCAGTTTCAAATACGATGACCTCGATAGCGTACGCGCGCTATTCAACAGATTTCCGGGGAAAATCGCGGCGCTAATCCTTGAGCCGTCGCGCGGCGACGACCCGAAGAATAATTTCCTTCACGCAGTGCGTGACCTTTGCCACAGCAACGGAGCCTTGTTTATCCTGGACGAAATGATCACAGGCTTTCGTTGGCACAAAGGTGGCGCTCAGCAGCTGTATCGCATCGAGCCCGATTTGTCCTGTTTCGGCAAAGCACTAGGTAATGGATTCTCAGTCTCTGCGCTTGCTGGCAAGCGCGAATACATGAAACTTGGCGGACTTGAACAAACCGGTAGTCCGCGCGTATTCCTGCTTTCCACAACTCACGGCGCAGAAACGCATGCATTGGCAGCCGCCATTGCCACGATGCGCATCTATCAAGATGAGCCCGTCATCGAACACTTGTACCATCAAGGTGACGCTCTGCGAACAGGCATAAATCAAGTTGTCGCTCGTCACAGTCTTAATGAATATTTCCGGGTCACCGGCCGATCCTGCTGCCTCGCTTATGCGACGCTGGATCAAGCCAAGACACCGTCTCAAGCATTCCGGACGTTGTTCCTGCAGGAGACCATCAAGCGCGGCGTGCTTATGCCGTCGCTGGTAGTCAGCTATATGCACAGCGATGAAGACGTCGCGCGCACCGTCGACGCCRTCGATGGCGCGCTTGGTAT
The DNA here is from genome assembly GCF_054049495.1 of Phyllobacterium sp. P5_D12. Taxonomy (NCBI): domain Bacteria; kingdom Pseudomonadati; phylum Pseudomonadota; class Alphaproteobacteria; order Hyphomicrobiales; family Phyllobacteriaceae; genus Phyllobacterium; species Phyllobacterium sp. P5_D12. The sequence goes on from NZ_JBFUMG010000689.1 coordinate 1,165, forward strand.
CTACAAGCAGGCTCTCGAGACCGGTGTTGACAACTATCTCGTAGGCAAGCCATCGCAAGTCGTATTCCGGCGTTTTAACAGACCGCCGGTCGCCGAACGCGCGCTGGAACTAGCGGGCAATGCCTGACTGGGCCGAAAAAAGATTCTTCTGGCTGTTTCTTGTATCGGCGATGTGTTGCTCGTTCGTCGCCCAGGCACAGCAGCCGGCTTTTCCCCTGCAGATATCCGAAAACCATCGCTATCTCCAGGACGCATCAAGTCGCCCCGTTCTCCTGACAGGCGATACCGCGTGGTCGTTGATCGGAGATTTGTCGCGCGAGGACGCGGACATGTATCTCGCCAATCGTCAGAGTCGAGGTTTTAACACGATACTGGTTTCACTGATCGAGCATCGCTTTAGTCGAAATGCACCGCAAAACTATTATAGACATGCTCCGTTTGCTTCCGGTGGAAACTTCACAAAGCCAAACGAGGCTTATTTTGCCGATGCAGACTGGATTCTGGAACGCGCTCGAGAACGGGGATTTCTGGTTCTTTTGACACCAGCCTACCTTGGAACCAATGGCGGTGACGAGGGTTGGTATCAGGAAATGCACGATGCGGGTGCGGATGCACTCAGATCATACGGGCGTTATCTCGGCCAGCGCTACCGCCATTTCGATAATATTATCTGGGTCCAGGGGGGCGATTGGGACCCGCCCACAAAAACCTTGGTGGATGCTCTTGCACAGGGAATCAAGGAGACAAATCCTGAAGCCCTCCAAACGGTGCATGCGGGACGCGACACTGATGTCCTTCACAATTGGGACGAACAATGGCTCGGCCTCGATACGGTTTACACCTATGGTGATGTCCGCACTGCCACTC
>NZ_JBFUMG010000690.1:0-2030 GCF_054049495.1 Phyllobacterium sp. P5_D12
GCCGAAGTCCGCATATACACCGGACTGATCGTTCAGGATGCCGATCTTGACCTTGCCATCGGAAATCTCGGCGCTTGCTGCAGGAATGACCGTGGCTGCCATCAGGGCAGCAGTTGCAATTGCTAGTAACTTCATTCGTATCTCCTCCCAAAGATTGACCGCTCACAGGATCATCGCATGATGGCTGTCGCGGACGGAACGGTTCAAATTGAAAACGTCAACAGAGATGCCGCGGATCCCGCCCGCATCCCGCTAGTTGTTTATCCTCCTCAATCCAGCTTTGGCTTTCCAAGCCGGACAATACTCATCCCATGATTGCGCTGTTTCTTCCGACCGGCAACCATGATGTCAAAAAAACTCTAACATTGACAAATAGGTACACAAACATCTATTTGTGCACATAATAAGTACAAAAATGTACATTCATTGAAAGAGTGCCATGCGGCAGTTTACCTGGGACGATCTGCAATATTTTCTCGCCGTTGCGCGTACCGGACAATTGACCACTGCGGCGCGAAGGCTGCGCACCAATCACGTCACCGTTTCAAGAAGGATAGACCGGCTGGAAGAAGCCTTGTCGGCGCGGCTGTTCGAGCGCAACCCGCGGGGTTATATCCTGACGGCGCTCGGAGAGAAGCTTATCGAGTCTGCCGAAATTGTGGAGCGCGAGGCCGATCGATTCCAGAACGAGGCCTCCGGGGGAACGATTTCCCTAAGCGGCGTCGTCCGCCTCAGTATATTGGAAGGGTTTGCCAATTTCTTCTTGGCGGACCGACTGCCACTCATGGCGCAGTCCTATCCAAGTCTCTCCATAGAAATGGTGACGATCCAGCAGATCGTGTCCCTATCGCGGCGCGAGGCGGATTTGTCGATCACGCTGCATGCGACACGGACAGGTCCGTACTATCAGGAAAAGCTGATGCCCTACCGCCTCTTCATCTATGGATCGAAGGACTACCTCTCACGTCATCCGGAGATCAAACAGCAATCAGACCTCTCCAGTCACCAGTTCATTGGCTATATCGAAGACATGATCTTCACGCCAGGTCTCGATTACATGCGCGAGATATTGCCGGGGTTGCGCGCGTCATACCAGAGTTCCAGCATCTTTGCCCAGCTCAGCGCGACACGATCAGGTTTCGGGCTGTGCATCCTCCCCTATTACATCGCCTGCAATTACCCCGAGTTAGTACCTGTCATGCCGAGGCAGCTCCATCTCAACCGGGACTATTGGCTGATTTGCCACGAGGATATTGTCAGCACACCGCGCATCCGCGTTTTGAGTAATTTCATCAAGTCCGAACTGGAGAACCAGGCTGAGATATTTGGTGGTCAATCGCTTCTGGCGTGATCAGCCAAAGCGGACGGGCGATAATTTTGCGAGGAGTGCTTCGACGGCACGTTCCGGATCTCGTCTCGCAATGAGCGCCGCTGCGAGCGTCGAGAGTGCAGGGGAGGTTTGAATGCCGTAACCGCCTTGACCGGCGAGCCAGAAAAAGCCATCGACCTCACCGTCGAAACCGGCCACGGGCGTCCGGTCCGGCGCGAAAGTGCGCAAGCCTGCCCAACTGCTCTCGACACGGGTAACCGCTACGGTGACAGCCTGCTCGAACCGATAGAGGCCTTCTGCGAGGATCATATCATCGACATAAGCATCATGCGGATCAACCGGTGTCTCATCGCAGGGTGAAACGAATATTCGTCCCCCATCGGGCTTCATGTACCAGGCTTCATTTACATCATCCACGAGCGGCCAGCTTCTGGTGTCATGGCCCTCCGGAGCGGGCAATACTGCAATGGACCGGCGCATCGGCGTTAGCCCAAGCGGGCGAGCGCCGAAGAGTCCAGCAGTGATATCCGCCCACGCACCCGATGCGTTGACCACAGTTTTGGCCCGGAATATGCGGTCGCCCGTTTCCACCTGCCATTCACCGGCGATATGCTTCGCACCGACAACTTCCGATTTCGTGTAGAGCTGAACGCCGGACCCGGTTGCTTTCCGCAGCCAGCCCTGATGCAGAGCGTTGACG
>NZ_JBFUMG010000691.1:0-2025 GCF_054049495.1 Phyllobacterium sp. P5_D12
ATCGTATTCTTGGCGAATGCCGGATAGTTGTAGGCCGGAATCTCAGCGACGAGCTTACCTTTCTCCGCCACAAGCACGCCCCGCGCGTAAACACGGTCGATCGTCAGATTCGGCAAGTCCGATACAATAAGGAAATCTGCAAGTCGTCCCGGTGTGATCGAGCCGATCTCCCGCTCCAGCCGAAAGTGCTGCGCTGTATTGAGTGTCGCCATCTGGATCGCCGTCACAGGTTTTAGCCCCTGGGCTATGGCGTGACGCACAACACGGTCCATGTGACCTTCGTTTACAAGCGTGCCGGAGTGACTGTCATCAGTGCACAGGATAAAATTGCGCGGATCGAGACCCTGCTCCGTAACCGCTTTGATCTGGCGGGCAACATCATACCAAGCGGATCCAAGGCGGAGCATAGCCCGCATGCCCTGACGCACACGGGCAATGGCGTCCTCCATGCGGGTACCTTCGTGATCATCTTCAGGACCACCGGCAACATATCCATGAAAGGCACGTCCAAGCTCAGGCGATGCGAAATGCCCTCCAACAGTCTTTCCGGCGTTTACAGTGGCGTCAATGCCACCCCGCATAGTTGCATCGTTGTTGGCGACGCCAGGAAAGTTCATCACCTCGCCGAGACCGATGATATTGGGCCATGTCATCGCTTCGGCAACATCGTCCGGGCTTATAGAAGCGCCTGCATTCTCCAATCCCGGCGCCGATGGAACGCAACTCGGCATCTGCACGTGCACATTGATCGGCATGGCAAGCGCTTCGTCGTGCATCAGGCGGACRCCATCGAGCCCCAACACATTGGCGATCTCGTGCGGATCGATGAACATCGAAGTAGTGCCATGAGGAATGACGGCCCGCGTAAACTCAGTCACCGTGACCATACCGCTTTCGACATGCATATGCGCGTCGCACAGACCAGGCACCAGATAACGCCCACCCGCGTCAACGACCTTCGTTTTCGGCCCGATGCAGTGTTCCGCTCCTTGCCCGACAAAAGCAAAGCGTCCGGCCACGATGGCAAGATCGGTACCTGCAATGATCTCTCCGGAATAGACGCTTACCAAACGACCGTTGCGGACAACCAGATCCGCATCCTTGCGGCCCATAGCAACGTCCACGAGCAACGGCGCTGATTCCGTCCATGTCGCTGGTTTGCCTGCCGGTTTGCTCATCGTCATCACTCCGATCGCCTGATCTCTTCGAATATGCATATACCAAAAAACAACATGACTGGGCTGTTCACAGTAGAATTCTCAAAAAATTCGGGGAAATCCATGAATTGCTTGACAGAACCACGATCGTTGCGTCCGATAGGTCTCATGCGCCGCGTCGAAACGGAATTGCCAATGACCGGGGAGAAAATGTTGGCTTGTCTGACTGCGGCAATTCATAAGCGTTATTCTGGGAGGAAATTTAATGCTCAAACTCTTTACATTACTGGCCGCTACAGCTGCCATTGCTCTCACCTCGGGTAGTGCATTTGCGCAGGGTTATCCCGAACGCAGTATTACCATGGTCGTGCCGTTCGCAGCGGGCGGGCCCACTGATACCGTTACCAGACTTGTCGCAGAAAGCATGTCTAAGGACCTCGGTCAGCAGATCATTGTAGAAAATGTCGGCGGAGCAGGCGGCACGCTGGGAGCCTCCCAGGTAGCCAAGGCAGAGCCGGATGGATACACGCTGTTGCTGCATCACATCGGCATGGCAACCAGCGCCACGCTATATCGCAAGCTGCCCTATGACACGCTAAACGCCTTCGAATATGTGGGGCTTGTCACAGATGTTCCGATGACCATTGTAGCAAAGAAGGACTTCGAGCCGACTGATCTCAAAGGCCTTGTCGAATACGTCAAGGCAAATGCCGACAAAATCACCCTTGCGAATGCCGGTATTGGCGCTGCCTCTCATCTCTGCGGGATGTTGTTCATGAGCGAGATCAAGACGCCGCTGACAACTGTACCTTACAAAGGCACTGGTCCTGCCATGACAGATCTCCTGGGTGGTCAGGTGGATTTGATG
>NZ_JBFUMG010000692.1:0-2024 GCF_054049495.1 Phyllobacterium sp. P5_D12
GAGTTGCACGGCGGGGCGCAACGCGTTCTTGACCGGGATGCACCCCCTCCGCACGGGCATGATCCCGCCGCAGCTGCCGGGCAGTCCCTCTTACCTCAAGCCCGGAACGCCGACTTTGTCATGGTTCCTGCGTGACCTCGGGTACAACACCGGAGAGTTCGGCAAGAATCATTTGGGCGATCACACGGACTCCCTGCCGACGGCTCACGGTTTCCATGAGTTCTGGGGATATCTCTATCACCTCGACGCCATGCAAGGCGTTAGCTTCCCCGACATCAACAAGACACCGACAGAGCAGACGGTTGCACCGCCCTGCAAGAACACGCCGATCCCCGGCCTTACTGAAGATCCAGCGGCCGTTGATCCCAAGACAACGATTTGCCTGACGCCGCCGCGTCCGATGCTGGCGTGCAAGTCCTCCGACGGCACTGCCGCCAACCAAACCTGCAAGGACGAAGGCCCGCTGACGCTGGAACGCTCGAAGACGGTTGACGAGGAAATCTCCAGCCACCTCATCGACTTCCTCGACCGCAACGACCCGAAGAAGACCAACAAGCCATTCTTCGCCTGGTATAATCCCGCACGCATGCACGTCACTACAGTCCTGAACGACAAATACATGGGCATGGTGGGCGAACCCGGCGGCAAGGACTGGGGCGTCAACGAAGCCGGCATGAAGCAGATGGACGACAATATCGGCTACGTGCTCAAGAAGCTGGAGGAGATGGGTCAGCTGGACAACACCATCATCGTCTTCACCACGGACAACGGCGCTGAAACCATCACCTTTCCTGACGGCGGCACAACCCCGTTCAAGGGCGGCAAGCTGACTACCTGGGAAGGTGGCATGCGTGCGCCGCTGGTCGTACGCTGGCCTGGCCACATTGAACCCGGAACCGTGAAGAATGACATCTTTGCTTCGCTTGACTGGCTTCCTACCCTGGTCGACATAGCCGGTGGTCCAAAGGCCAACGAGCTGAAGGCACAGGTCGAAAAAGGAACATATCCCGGTATTGTCAAGACGACGCTCGACGGCGTCAATCAGCGCGAATATCTTGAAGGTAAATCGGATAAATCCGCCCGCGATACGTTCTTCTATTATTCGGGCAAGGATCCCTCCGCCGTCCGCTACAAGAACTGGAAGATGTATTTCGCGATGGTGTCCGATTCACCGGAAGGCTTCCTCAACGGTGTGGTTCCCTACCACTGGACCCAGGTCGTCAACATCAAGCGCGACCCGTTCGAAACCTCGGTAGGGCAGCAAATCAAGACCCTCATGGGCCAAGGGGGTACGCTCGCCGGGCCTGTCACCGCCTACATCTACGACTGGAACCTCCTGCCTATCGGCCAGGTGCTGTGGTTGAAGGAACTCCAAAGCTACGTCGACTTCCCACCGATGCAGGACCCTGCGAGCTACAATCTTGAGCAGGTCGTCCAGCAGGTGAAGCAGATGAGTGCGGAGCGCCGAGCCGGCGAATAGCCGAGCACTGCCGGCGGACGACCATGGGCGTCCGCTTCCTCGATCCCATTCGTGATGGAGAACTCTCATGTTGTCGTCAAACGCACTTTTAAGGTCGATACTGACTGGTGTCCTCATCCTGCTGGCTGCCACAACGGCGCAGGCTCAGACGGACCCCTTGCCGTCATGGAACGACACGGCACCAAAGGCGGCTGTCATTGCCTTCGTCGAGAAGGTGACCAAGCAGGGCTCAGACTTCGTCGCGGAACCAGAACGCATCGCCGTGTTCGACAATGACGGGACCTTATGGGTCGAGCATCCCATGTACACCCAACTCGCCTTCGCCCTTGACCGGGTGAAGGCCGAGGCCCCTTCGCATCCGGAATGGAAGGACACGCAGCCGTTCAAGGCGGTGCTCGAAGGCGACATGAAGACCCTGGCCGCATCGGGCGAAAAGGGGCTGCTGGAAATCATCATGGCGACGCATGCCGGAATGACAAGCAACGAGTTCCAGACAATCGTAACCGACTGGATTGCAATTGCGCGTGACCCCCGGTTCAAGAAG
>NZ_JBFUMG010000693.1:0-2023 GCF_054049495.1 Phyllobacterium sp. P5_D12
CACAAACTCCGAGCGGTGCATTAGCCGGCAGCGTGCGTTCCTGCCGCTGCCGGGCGAGGCGAAGCCGGACTGGTGGATTGTTACACAGGTGGCCCGGCGCATGGGATTTGCCCCTGGTTTTCCATATGAAAGCGCAGCGCAGATTTTTGCCGAACATGCGGCGCTTTCGGGCCACGGAAATCACGGCACACGCGACTTCGACATCAGCGCGCACTCCGCCATAGTAGACACGGACTACGATGCACTTTCGCCATTTCAATGGCCCCAGGGCAGGGATGAGCCCGCGACCGAAAAGCGCTTCTTCGGGCAAGGCGAGTTCTATACCGACGACCGCCGCGCCCGCTTCGTGGCGGTGCGACCGGCGAATGAGGAAGCAATCGATCCGCGCTTCGCCTTCACGCTGAATACCGGCCGTGTCCGCGATCATTGGCATACCATGACCCGCACAGGAAAAAGCGCGCGTCTTTCCGCCCACTTTGCCGAACCCTTTGCCGAGATCAATCCGCTCGATGCCGCAGAGCAGGGCATTGCCGACGCCAGTCTGGTCAAACTCGGTAACGATCATGGTAAGATCGTCGTCCGGGCATTGCTGACCGACCGGCAGGAGAGGGGCAATATCTTCGTGCCCATGCACTGGAACGGGCAATTTGCCGGCAATGCGCGGGTGGACAGGCTGGTTACCGCCAATGTCGATCCGGTTTCCGGGCAACCCGCTTTGAAGATGGCACGCGTCGCGGTCAAACCGTTCGCTGCCCGCTGGTATGGCTTTGCCGTATTGCATCATAAGCCTCTGCCCGATGCGGAATATTGGGCCTTGGCCAGGACGGACGGAGGCTACCGGCTCGAACTTGCCGGTCATAGCGTGCCTGGGGACTGGAGCGCCTTCGCGCGGAACCTATTTCAGGCAGAGAGGGATATCGAATTGCTTGCCTATCACGATGCACACCAGGATCAGCATCGTATCGCGGCATTCGATGATGAGAGGCTGCTCGGCRCACTTTACGTGGCGCGCGAACCGGTGACTGTTTCGCGCAGCTGGGCCAGCGAACAACTGACACGGCAATTCACAGATGCGCGACAACGCTTCCAGCTTCTGGCGGGGCGACCGGGCAAGGATGTGCCGGACAAGGGTGCAATTGTCTGCGCCTGTTTCTCGGTCGGCTGTAACGAGATTGCCTCTGCCGCCCATGAGGGTTGCACGACTGTGGAAGCAATCGGCGAACGCCTGAAGGCCGGAACCAATTGCGGCTCCTGCCGCGCCGAAATCCGCGGAGTTATCGACGCATGCAAAATCGTTGCGGCGGAATGACGTCTGCCAACGGGTGTCCTGGCTGTTCGCGGCAACACTCTGCCGTTATCCGCAAGCAAAGAAAGTCGAATAAGCTCCGTACACAGAAACTCCGGCGTATCGCATGTTGGGCCGAAGCATGTTCGTGTTGTGACCTGCGGAATTCCTCCATCCAGAAAAAAGAGCCTGTGCACTTCTATATCTAACACCGACGTTTTCCGTACACACTCCACTCAGTCCGGCTGCTTTTGCTTGGGCTGATCTCTGGCGGAAGCCATCATGGCCGATAGTTCCCCGGGCCGCTTGCTCCCGGCTATGTTGCCGTGCCAGGGCTTTCAGCGTGCCATTGGCGGCCAGCGGCGATAGGCCATGGCTCGTCCTGTAGGAATTGATAAGCGTAAGCGTCTGGGGGCCAAAATCGCCCGCCATTGCGATGGGCTGTGTCGTACCTGCAYATCCAGAAACCAGAACCGCAACTGCCATCGTGTGTAAGATTTTCATTCTCGGATTTCCCCCTGTGTCGTTTACTACGGCTTGAGACACTGTTGCGGCAGGGCCGCAATCAAACTTGAACCCACCGGTTTTACATGTGTCTGAGGCATAAGAATGGTTATGGAACTACGGTTCTCGCTAGAAGCATAGACCGGTATACCACCGAGTTGTTGAAGGAAGACCGGATTTTGGTTCCGCAGTCATCGATAAGATATCCAAGCATGGTTGATTGTCACACAAAAG
>NZ_JBFUMG010000694.1:0-2019 GCF_054049495.1 Phyllobacterium sp. P5_D12
GAAAGAACCTGTTGGTGCACTGTTGGATTGGTGATCGGCACAAGCGTCTCGACGCGGCGATCGAGATTGCGGGTCATCATGTCCGCGGAGCCGAAATAAACCAGTGCCTTTTCCGACGGCATCGCTTCGCCATTGCCAAAGCAGAAGATGCGGCTGTGTTCGAGGAAGCGTCCAACGATGGATTTCGCGCGGATATTGTCGGAAAGGCCTGGAAGCTGCGGGCRCAGACAGCAAATGCCACGCACGACGAGATCGATCTCTACCCCTTGCCGGCCCGCGTCATAGAGCGCGTCGATGATTTCCGCGTCGACCAGAGAGTTCATCTTCATCCAGATCGATGCCGGGCGCCCGGCTTTGGCATGGGTGATCTCGTCGGCAATGTGCTGCATGATGCGCGGGCGAAGTGAGATCGGCGAAACGGCAATGCCCATCTCGCCGGAAGGCGGCGTATAGCCGGTGATGAAGTTGAATATCTGCGCCACATCGCGGCCGATAGACGGCTCGCAAGTAAAGAATGACAGGTCGGTATAGATCTTCGCGGTGATCGGGTGATAATTTCCCGTGCCCAGATGCACATAACTGCGCAACTTCGCCTCTTCACGGCGCACGACCAGAGACATTTTGGCGTGGGTCTTCCATTCGATGAAGCCGAAGACGACCTGTACACCGGCACGTTCCAGATCGCGGGCCCAGCGAATATTGGCTTCCTCGTCAAAGCGGGCCTTGAGTTCGATAAGCGCCGTTACCGACTTGCCGGCATCGGCGGCATCGATCAACGCACGCACGATCGGGCTGTCGTTCGAGGTACGATAAAGGGTCTGCTTGATCGCTACGACGTCCGGATCGGCTGCAGCCTGCCGCAGGAACTGGACGACCACGTCGAAGGATTCGTAAGGATGGTGAACGACGATATCTTTTTCGCGGATAGCTGCAAAACAATCGCCGCCGTGCTCGCGCACGCGCTCGGGGAAACGTGGATTATAGGGCACGAACTTCAGATCGGCACGCGGGATGCTGACGATTTCCGAAATCATGTTGAGCGCAAGCAGTCCATCGAGAACGCTGATGCGATTGTCGGGAACACCGAGCTCGGTGGCGACGAAACTGCGCAGTGATTCCGGCATTTCATCGTCGAATTCGATGCGAATAACCTGACCGCGACGGCGGCGCTTGAGCGCAGTTTCGAACAGGCGCACCAAATCCTCTGCCTCCTCCTCGACCTCGATATCACTGTCGCGGATGATGCGGAAAGTGCCGGCACCCTTGACCTCGTAGCCGGGGAAAAGCCGCCCGGTAAACAGGCTGATCGCATCCTCGAGCGTGAGGAAACGGAAACGTCCCTTGTCGTCCGGAATTTGGATGAAGCGCTTCAACGCTTGAGGCAGACGCAGCAACGCTGTCATTGGACGATTGTCGGTGCTCCGGTTGAGGAGCATGGCGATCGAGAAACCGAGATTGGGAATGAATGGAAAAGGATGCGCCGGATCAATGGCAAGCGGCGTCAGAACCGGATAGATGGTTTCAAGGAAATGGTCTTCCAGCCATGACTGCTCATTGGCGGTCAACCTGTCCGGACGAACGATCTCGATGTTTTCCTTGAGCATTTCCGCGCGCAAATCATCAAACCGGTGCTGCTGGGCAATCTGYAGCTTCACGACCTCATCGAGGACGAATTCAAGCTGTTCCTGGGGGGTGCGCCCATCGTCGCTGCGGTCTGAAACGCCGGCGCGTACCTGTCCTGCCAGTCCGGCGATACGCACCATGAAGAATTCATCGAGATTGGCCGCCGAGATGGAGAGGAAACGCAAACGTTCAAGCAATGGCTGATGTGTGTTCTCGGCTTCCTCCAGAACGCGGCGATTGAACTGCAGCCAGGAAAACTCACGATTGACGAAGCGATCGACGCTTGTGTGCAAATTCGCCAGATCCACTTTTTCCAGGGCTTGTGGAATCGCAGTCGAATCCGCTGGTTCCAAGGCTTTCGGAATCGCGGATGATTGTTCGTTCATTGGTATTCTC
>NZ_JBFUMG010000695.1:0-2009 GCF_054049495.1 Phyllobacterium sp. P5_D12
ACCGTGAAGCGCCCACGATACGGCCGGCTTCCTCCAGTTCCGGATGGACACCGGAAAACGCCGAAGACATCTGTTGATAACCCGCCGGGAGCTCGATTGTCATGAAAGCGATAAGGAGGATCCAGATCGTTCCATAGAGTTGGAAGGTGGGATTGGCATAGCTGAGGAACAGGCCAACGCCGAGAACGATGCCCGGGATCGCAACTGGAGCCGTGGCAAGGACGCCGAGGAAACCAGAACCCGGAACCGAGCGGCGGATCACCAGATAAGATACGATCAGCGCGATGGCGGTGACGGCAGTCGCTGTCAAAAATCCAAGGAGAAACGTATTGCGAAGGGCAAGCTGTGTCGCCGAGAACTCAAAAAGCACGAACCGCCAATGGCTCAAAGTCAGCGTGCTGAGGTTAATCGGGTCGCCGACAGTGCCGGTGAATGCCGTCTTGATAATAGCCAGGTACGGCAAGATGATCGTCAGGCTGAGCACACAGAAAACGAAGGCGATGGCCGGCCATTTCCATGGGCCGAGTTCGGTGATCCTTGGTGTACCGCTCTTGCCGCCGAGAACCGTATAACCCTTGCGTCCGAGGATAGATTTCTGCGCGCGCAGGAGAATGACGGTAATAATCAGCAGAGGCAGCGCAGCGGCAGCCGCGAGGCCGAGACGCGGCGGGAATTGAAAAAGGCTCCAGATTTTTGTGGTGATCACATGAAAGCCGGCAGGCAATGCGAGGATCGCCGGGGAGCCAAACATCGTCAGGGCTTGCAGAATGGCAATCAACGTTCCCGCAAGCATGGCGGGGAGGACCAGCGGAATAGTCACCTTCCGCAACGTGGTCATCGACTTGCCGCCGAGAATTGAAGAAGCATCCTCAAGATCGGATGGAACCTTGTCGAGCGCGTTTGCCACAAGCGTGAAAACATAGGGGAAGGTGAAGCAGGCGATGGCAAAGACGAGGCCACTGAACGTATAGATGTTCACCAGATACTCGGATGCTTCAAGCCCGAACATACTCCTGTACATAATATTGACAATGCCGCTGTTTGGCGCAGCCAATATCTCGTAGGCGATAGCACCAAGGAAAGGTGGTGTGACGAACGACGCTGTCACCAGCATGCGGATTGTTCGTCTGCCGGGTAAGTCCGTGCGCGCAACAAGCCATGCCATCGGCGTTGCGATGATGCAGGCGAGGACGCCAACGGCCAAGGCCATTCCGATCGCAAGGCCATAAGCGCGAAGAAGGGTCGGGTCGGCGACGAGGGCAATGTAATTGGCGAAGGTGGCGCCCGCGCCGGTATCGCTGCGAAAGCTATAGTAGACCAGCCAGAATAATGGCAGGAGAACCAGGACACTCAGGACAAGCGTCAACAGAGCGAAGGTCGGCCATGAAAAATCGATGCCGCGGCGCCGACCTTGAACCGGCAAAGCTTGAACCTGAGTGTCACTGGTCATGATCAATTATGTCCCGAAATACTTTTCATAGTTGGCTTTGATGGTGGGAATCTCGGGCTCGAGTTTCTCAGGATCCGAATGGAGAATCTTGATCTTCGACAAAGGCGTGCGATCCGCTTTTTCCTTGACGCCCGGGTGGAATGATCTCAGCCCGCCGAAATCACTGTTGAGCTGCTGCGCATCGAGCGAAAAGAGAAATGCGTAGAAGAGCTTCGCGGCGTTCGGGTTGGGGGCTTGTTTCAGCACCGCAGCGTTACCCACAGCAAGTGGTGTACCTTCGTCCGGGTAAACGATCTTGATGGGTTTTCCTTCATCAATGAGACGGAAGACGTTGTATTCATTGCCATCGACTTCGAGCGCCCGTTCGCCCTGGGCCAGCTTTTTCGGCGGCTCGGTCGAAGATTGCACCTGCATTATGTTTTGCTTGCCGAGCTTTTCGAAATAGTCCCAGCCAAGAAGCTGGCTCAACACGAACGTCGAAGTCATTACCGTGCCGCTATAACCGGGGTGCGCTTTGACCATCTTGTCCTTGAAACGCGGGTCAAGCAGATCTTCCCAC
>NZ_JBFUMG010000696.1:0-2000 GCF_054049495.1 Phyllobacterium sp. P5_D12
ATGCTGGCCGACGTGTCGCCGCGGCGCTATTTCTGCACCGCGTGCCATGTGCCACAAGCTGATGTGCGGCCCCTCGTCGACAACAAATTCAAGGACATGAGCGAACTGGGCTTCAAACCTGCCGGGAGCGAATAGCAGATGATCGCGTGGGTCAAGAAGAGTCTGGCATGGGTCTGGAAAGTGCTCACCACTCCTGCGGCGACGCTCAGTCTTGCATTCCTGACGCTTGGCGGTTTCGTTGGCGGAGTGATGTTCTGGGGAGCGTTCAATACCGCCCTTGAGCTGAYRAACACGGAGACGTTCTGCACGTCGTGCCACGAGATGARAGACAATGTTTACGAGGAGTTGACACGCACGATCCATTTCTCGAACCGCTCGGGTGTGCGGGCGACTTGTCCCGATTGCCACGTGCCGCACGAATGGACGGTCAAGATTGCCCGCAAAATGCAGGCGTCSAAGGAGGTATGGGGCAAGATTTTTGGTACAATCGACACSCGCASGAAATTCCTYGATCAYAGGCTCGCACTGGCGCAGAACGRATGGGCSCGKATGAAGGCCAAYGACAGTCTGGAATGCCGCAAYTGMCATTCSTCCGTGGCAATGGAYCTTTCCAAGCAGACGCASCRCGCSGCGGAAATCCATACRCGYTACCTTCTGTCSGGCTCGGCYACCTGCATYGACTGCCACAAAGGCRTCGCCCACGARYTGCCCAAYATGCAAGGGATCGATCCGGGCTGGAAAATGCCACCGGAACTTGAAGGCGAAACACTGCCCTCCGCCAATGCCATCGATGACCTAAAGCGAGCCATCGCCGGCGCGCATGGCGGATCATCTCTGACCGACAGTTCGGTTGGACAATGATTATCTGTGGTTGAATGTCCGGTTATGGCGCGTTCCGGCTATGACCGCTTGATAAATTTCCGACTGCTTTCAGGAACTAAACTTTGGCTAAATCAAAAATCGCTGTCTAAATAACCCCACGATTTCAATGGCTTCTAGAGGGTTAGAACGGGACTTTGGGTCTCCCACCATAAGTCGTTTCCCCGCGCAATAGGGGCCCGACAAATCACTGAGCGATATCGAGAGTTCGATATCGCTCAGTCTCTTTTATCAAAACCGCTTGTGGTTTTTGCATATGGGAAACACCCCCACCACCGTTCCACAGCTTAGCTACTAGCCCAGACTGTCGACAATTCCTCAATCGTGCAAAACATTGCATCGCCCTTGTACCTCATGCCTTCCATCGCGCGGTCGGCCGCTTCCGCGTCACCACCGCCACAAGCATCGGTCACCACGATCGGAATAAGTCCAAGATCTGCACCATGGCCTACGGTGGGTTCAATTCCAATTTCAGTGGCAACACCACAGATAACAAAACTCTTCAAACCACAGTCKCGCATGGCAATTGCCAGAGGCGTGCCCTCAAAGGCCGAGAATGTGATTTTGTCAAAAATCACCTCGTCATCACCAACTTCGAGTTCCGGGGCAAGTGCAAAGCCTGGGCTATCGCGCAGAAACCATGGTTCCACGTCGTCCGCCGATGTTTTACGTTGCCAAGCCATCATTTGCCGGACCTGGAACACGCCAGCCATCCGTTTCGGCATGGACATGTGGCGCATAAAAAATATGCGCATCCCTTGCGAACGGGCAACTTTCAGAACCTGCAGCACGCGCTCCAAGACCCTTGGGCCATCTTTCAATTGGCGCAGTATGCCAATCTGCATGTCGTAGACAAGGAGAGCTGTTGTCTCGGGTGATGCTGCTTCAGCGAGGTTCTCAGGAACGATAAGGCCGTGAAAATTCTGCATCGAGTCTTCTCCTTGGCTGACCTTGGGCAACTTGTTTTTCGACAAATCAAAAATCCAAGTTATCACCATCGCGTTCAGAAATTCCAACCTGCCACCAAGAGAAGGCATAAAGTCGAGATGGCCGTGTACATCACTGTGCGCGTTGCTATAGATAAACGTGACAGTCCAACGGTGCGGTCACGACAATGGGTC
>NZ_JBFUMG010000697.1:0-1989 GCF_054049495.1 Phyllobacterium sp. P5_D12
GTCTAACTCCATTAAAATTACTTGCATTTAATCATCGAAAGGCAAGGTTGATCCTGCTATCGATACCAAGACAGCAGTGCGCGATCAGGTCAACCGTATGGATGCCGTCGAGTATTTCGCCCTGCTTGCCGAATTGCTCAAAACCAATCCTCCGAGCGAAGCCGATGAATTGATGGTCGAGAAGTTGGCGCGGATCGGCATCGTGCCTGGCAAGGACAAGAGCAAGTTCGACCCTGCATTGGTGAAGCGGGTGCCGCAGGTCGGATTTGATCGCATCATGCTGCACTACAAATTCAGCGACGGCGACGTGAAGGACGTCGATAGCTGGGACTTTACCACCAAGACCGGCATCTATGGCATCAACTACATTCAACGCGCACTCATTACTGCGATCGGGCTCGGCGCCAACCGGCCGCAGGATGCGATTTATCCCTTTTCGGCAAAATACGATGGCGGATTGATAAAGCGCGCCTATGAGGGTTCAGAGAACTACGTGCTGACCGTTCAAAAAAGGAGCAATGCCGCCAGTCGGCGGCTTCTGGTCCCTGACTATGTATGACGAGAACTACTTTTTGTCGAGAATCCGATCAATCGCTACTCGATCAGTGCCCGCCAAGATCTAAAAATGAACGCGGATGGGTCCACTGACCTGTTCATTCAAAATGCCAGCCCAGGCGCGGACAAAGAAGCCAACTGGCTACCTGCACCGAAAGGCAAGTTGGTGCTGATGATGCGTCTTTATTGGCCAAAGGAGAGCAACCCGTCGCTGCTTGACGGCTCATGGATTCTGCCCCCTGTGAAAAGGAGAGTTGACGATACTTCCGTGCCAGCGAGCCGTATAGTGCGCAAAGTCAAAGTTGGGCTTTGCTTGGATTATCATCGGCGTGCGTCGCTCTCGCATTACCGAGAAGATTTTCTACCCACACATATATCGTCAGGACAGGCGCACCGCTGGTTGTGCCGGCCAAGTAATCGTTTCCTGATCGTTGAAGACCAACGAGAAAAGGGGCAACCCATGTTCAAATTCGATGATCCAATCCCCCTGTCGCGCCGGGCCTGAACAGTTACGGAGGTTTGTTCCGGTTGAGGCCTTATGCAATTTTCGAAGCACAGAACAAGAACATCATCGCTGCTGCAGTCAGGCCATGTCGCATGGCGCTCCTTCAACCGGACAAACGCGCGGGCTCGACTTTAAAATGTACCGCTTCACGACGATTGAGCTCCCGAAGGACCGCCGAAAGATTGGCAAGGCGCGGATTGCCACGTGGCCCGAACATCCGCATCAAGTTCTTCGGATCCATCGCCATGGCTTCGCTGAGCTGATCAAAGCCGACGGTCGCGTTGATGTAGTCTCGTATCAGCGCCTTGCCAGAATCCGCATCACCCGCCGCGAATGCCTCAACGGCCTTGCCGAGAAGTGTTGCTCGAAACTCTGGATCGCGCTCAGCCCGCGCCTTCACCGTATCCTTGAAACTGCGACACAGTGCCATGGTCGTCAAGAAATGTGATATTAGTATATTACTTTTGACAAACGCAAGCCGTAACTGAAGAACTGGTTTTGCCAATGGACTATCACACCTTGGAGAAAGTCTTGGTGTCGCTTATAGAACACGGCTGACAGATGCGATGATTCGACGGTCAGAACGAACGGGCTCTTAACGAGCAAGAGGYTGCGATGCTTACTCTTTTTATCACTCTTGCTGTTACATTCCGGGTGGCGACGCTCCTCATTTCGATCAGCAATGAGCGGAAGCTGAAAGCTGCCGGCGGCACGGAAATTGGCAAGGCCAACTCAAACATTCTGGCTGTCGCGCATGTTGCGTTTTATCTGTGTGCGATCACCGAATACGCGTTTTCTGACTACAGTATAGACCAAGTCACTTTGCTCGGAATGGCCATCTATCTTGTTGGTGCAATATTCCTGATAGTTGTGATTGTGAGCCTTGGTCCACAATGGACAGTCAAACTC
The DNA here is from genome assembly GCF_054049495.1 of Phyllobacterium sp. P5_D12. Lineage (NCBI taxonomy): Bacteria > Pseudomonadati > Pseudomonadota > Alphaproteobacteria > Hyphomicrobiales > Phyllobacteriaceae > Phyllobacterium > Phyllobacterium sp. P5_D12. The sequence continues at coordinate 1,970 of NZ_JBFUMG010000697.1, forward strand.
ATCATCGCTCGAAACCACAT
>NZ_JBFUMG010000698.1:0-1978 GCF_054049495.1 Phyllobacterium sp. P5_D12
GGTAATGCCGCGGGATTTGATGCTTGAAAATCCCAGCACCCACTGATCGCCGCATTCGCTGATGCGTGCCCGGAATGCGRCCTGAGCGGGAGACAGAGGCTTGCCATCTGCCGACGTCTGTGCCTTGGCCACCTGTGTCTTCGTTGTTTTGCTGGTGGCAGCCTTCGTGGGTGCCGGTTCGTCAGGAACGGTCGCATCCGAATTGTCCGATTTCAGGCTGTCGCTGCAGGCAGAAAGGAACTGCGGCCACTTCTGGCCATTGAGCGTGCCCGCCGTTTTGGCAGCCTGATACTGTGTGCTGCATTCCTTGGTGACGGCTTTTGCCGACATCCCGCCGCTGGTGGTTGCAGTCGCCGTTTGCGTCGTCTTGGCCGGTTTTGTAGCGGTATCCTTTGCCGTCTTTTTGGCCGGCGTCTTTTCGKCGGGCGCGGCTGCCGCTGCACMATCGTCGGTCTTCAGCTTCGCGCTGCAAGCTGACAGAAAGTCCGGCCATTTCTGGCCTTTGAGCGTACCAGCCTCCTTGGCAGCTTGATACTGTGTGCTGCACGTCTTGGTAACGGATTGTGCAGATGCCGGGAGCGTGAGAAATGCCAGGCCAGCGCCGGCAATCACCGTCGCGGCGAGTATGTTGAAACGAAACTGGTTCATCGTGATCTTCCTTGCGATAGTGTACGCGTTTCCCCCGGGGACGCACCATGCGTTCCGGTTGGCAATGCCGCGATGCGCCCGTCCCTTTGGATAAAATGTCGAGTTGAGGCATTCCTCCGAAGCCATCGCTTCGAAAGTTGCACCTGGATTGTGTGAAAATGTCTTGGGTTTAGCAATTCTGCAGGTGAATGACGCATCAGGTTAACCCGTGTCAGCGATCGACGGCATTGCCAAGGTCAGAATGCCGCGTTCATCTTTTGATTGCAAGCACGGATATAGCGCTACCGTAAGTATCAGGCTGCGCGGGTTGGATGCCGGAATATCATAGTGGTAGAGTGTAGGTCTGCTTCACGATCTGACTGGGCACGTCGGTTTTGACATTCTGAATTCCATTTTTCCGCGTCAGGTGCGCGGCCTGGAAGCGCCGGTAGTCATCCAGATCGGCTACGACCACGCGCAGCAAGGCGTCACTCTCCCCTAGCATGATGTAGCACTCCATTACTTGGGGGAGCTGCTTCATTGCGTCCATGAAGTGATCGATGGTTTCGGCATCCTGTGCCGTCAACCAGACCCGCGCGAACATCGACAGACTGAGGCCGATCTTCGCTGCATTGAGAACCGCCACATAGCGATCGATAATCCCGGCCTCCTCCAGGAGCTTGACCCGGCGCAAGCAGGGCGAGGGTGACAGGCCCACCTCTTTGGCAAGCTCCACATTCTGCAACCGTCCATCGCGTTGCAGGGCGCGAAGGATACGCCGATCTATATCATCCAATTTTGTTGGCATGTGATGCTAACTTTCTGGCCCATGAAGACTCCAATGCCAAATCTAGGTCTCTTAATGGCATCTTCGCAACCAAATTGCGAAACCGCTGTCCTATGATTCCAATCATGGAAACAGGAACAATGATTTTCTTCACCGCAACCGTGCTGCCCTTGATATGCACGCCCGGCCCCGACATGCTCTTTGTGGGATCGCAAGCTTTGGCGGGTGGAGCATCCGCTGGCTTGCGTTCGACCGCAGGCATTTGCCTTGGTTATATAGTTCATTCCGCCCTCGCCGCCGTCGGGGTCGCTGCGATAATCGCCGCATCCCCGACGCTGTTCGAGGCGTTGCGTTGGCTGGGTGTTACGTATCTGATTTATCTGGCTTTCCAGCTTATGCGATCTGCGGTGAAGGCAGGGCAGATCACCCTTTCGGCCGTACCGACCAACGGCCAGCTTTGGCGGGGATTTCTGACTGCGTTCCTCAATCCCAAAGGCATGATGATCTATTTTGCGATCCTGCCGCAATTCATGCAGCATGGCGGAAGCATTCCTCTACAGGCGC
>NZ_JBFUMG010000699.1:0-1976 GCF_054049495.1 Phyllobacterium sp. P5_D12
AGTTGATGCAGGCCTTTTATGGTGCGGCGGTAAAAACCGTGGTGCCGGTTTCGTCCAATGCGACGGCGGAAGCGGTCAAACTCACAGAAAACATCTTTAGATCGGTCAACATCGCGCTCGTCAACGAACTCAAGACTGTCTACGCGGCGATGGATATTGATATCTGGGAGGTCATCGAAGCAGCGAAGACCAAACCTTTTGGCTATATGCCCTTCTATCCTGGGCCAGGACTCGGCGGCCATTGCATTCCCATCGATCCGTTTTATCTGACGTGGAAGTCGCGTGAATATGAGCTACCGACTAGGTTCATCGAGCTGGCTGGCGAAATCAATTCCGCCATGCCGCGCCACGTCGTCAGCAAGCTTGCGGAGGCGCTTGATGTTCGGGCAGGCAAGGCGCTCAGCCGTTCTCGTATTCTTGTCCTGGGACTGGCTTACAAGAAGAATGTGCCGGATATCCGCGAGAGCCCGTCTTTGCGGCTGATCGAGATCATCGAGGAACGTGGTGGAACTGCGGATTATCATGATCCTTTCGTTGACGAAATCCCGACAACGCGTGAATACATGGCGTTGAAGGGTCGCAGGTCGGTGGACCTCAACGAGACTTCAATCAGATCCTACGACGCCATTCTGATCTCGACCGATCATGATCGCGTTGACTACGCCGCTCTGGCGAAATGGGCGCCTCTCATCCTCGATACGCGGAATGTTTTCACCAGGCTGGGACTGATGGCCGAGCATGTTGTGAAGGCGTAACCGGTTGACGTCCTAAGGCAGTTTCGCTTTCAGATTGCTTGCCGCCATAGCATAGCCACCCATTGCGCCATCGATAAAATGAATGTGGTCGTGGGCGCGTGGCGTCGGCACGAAACAGGTAATCAGCGCGGCATCCTGCCGGTGCAAGCCATATTGAACAATGCCCGTTTTTGAAGCGTTTTCGAGCAGCATTTCGATGCGGTGCGAACGCTGACCATCGATGTCGATGGTCATTTTGAGGCCGTCGTCGAATTTGCGGAAATCGGAATTTTGCGACAATTCGATTTTGTAGCGCTTGGGATCGAAACCGCCCGCAGTAAGTCCGAGCCTGTCGAGCAGAAAAGTTAAAATAATCTGTCCGATAATCGCGAGTTTGCGGGAAATGCGTTTACCCACCGGAGCGGTGGCCCGCGCTTCCACATCGACACCCTTGATCAACAAGTTTATCGGCGGGCCTTCGGCGGGAAGTGGGTGGGCGCCGCGGCTTTGCTCGGCTGTAACGGCAATGATATCGCTAACAAGCGTCTGGAATTCCTGGCTGGCACCTGATGGCCCCGGCACTGCGATGATCGACACGATTTCGCCGTTGCGTGCCTCAATCGGATTCCAGCGGCAGGAAAGACCGGTCAGGTCAGGCCTCGTACCGGAAGGAGCGGGTTCGATCGCGTAGGCGCCTGCTTTCATCTGTGCTTCCGCCCAACTCGCCCCACCTCCGGCAAACATCGCGTAAGAAACGTCGGGGCTCACCCTGAAGCGGGCGACCCGCACATCAAGGCCCTCATTCCGGATATCGCGCATCGGGACAAGGGCGGCACGCAGGTTCAACTGTAGTTCATCGGCAACCCATGATTGTACAGCTGCCAGAGCTTCGCGAGCGAGCGGAATGGTGAATGCCGGTAGTGCCACCAATGCCCCGTCGCCACCGAAAACAAAGGGATAGTTTTTCCTGTCGAGCACGTTGAGGAGAGCAGAGATGACACTTACGCCGGCCATGTTTACAGCCTTGTAGCGTCCTGCCTTGATCGCGAGTGTCGAATCAACAATATCGGCCGTTGCCAACACCCAGTCATCCGGGAGTGGCTTATAGTTGCCGGGGTCGGAAACACCCTCGAAGTGTTCGAAGACAGGGAGCGTTTCAAAGAAGTCGCCAGATGTTTCTGTGATCATGCACAAGGGTTAGCACAATCCAAAGTGGCGAGCGATGGGCGAACTGCATTGGGC
>NZ_JBFUMG010000700.1:0-1976 GCF_054049495.1 Phyllobacterium sp. P5_D12
GTACGGTGCCAAACACTCTCTCAGTTTTATTCGGCTTTTTTTTGCTCTTCGTCAACGTGTCCGGAGCATCGGCGCAGCAGGCTGCGACGAATAAACCTGCAAAACCGGTGGTTGAAACCCGCATCGGCTATCTTCGCGCCTACGAACCGCAACTTGCACTATCCGTACTCGATATACCGCCGCGCGACGAAGGCGTGGCCGGCGCCAATGTTGCCATCAACGACAATAATACAACCGGCACGTTTCTGGACCAGAGTTTTGCGCTGGATGTGACCGAGACGAAGTTCGACGCTGACGTGGTGCCCGTATTCAAGGAAATGCTCGCCCGTGGCGACCGGTTCATCCTGACCGACATTTCCGCCAAGCAATTGCTGTCGATTGCCGATCTCGCCAAGGACAACGGCGTCCTCCTTTTCAATGTGGGCGCTACGGATGACAGCCTGCGCGAAGAGGAATGCCGCTCGAACGTCTTCCACACGGCACCGACGCGAAGCATGCTCGCCGACGGACTGGCGCAATATCTCGTCTGGAAACAATGGCGCAAATGGGTGCTGCTCTATGGCTCGCACGACCGCGACAAGCTCTACGCCGATGCCATCCGCCGCGCGGCCACACGTTTCGGCGCGACGATCGTGGAAGAGCGGCTTTACGAGGACAAGGGCACCGCGCGCAGGACCGATACCGGCGTCATCCAGGTGCAAAAGCAGATGCCGGTATTCACCCAGAACCTGCCGGAACACGATGTGATCATCGTCGCCGACGAGAGCGAGGTTTTCGGCAGCTACGTCCCTTACCGGACCTGGACGCCGCGGCCGGTAGCGGGAACGGCCGGACTGGTTCCCTCAAGCTGGCACCCCGCCAGCGAACAATGGGGTGGATCACAGATTCAGAACCGTTTCGACAAGGCAACAGGACGGCGGATGCTGTCGAAGGACATGCAAGCTTGGACTGCAGTGCGCATATTGGGAGAGGCAATCACGCGGTCAAAGGCAAACGACCCCAAACAGGTCGAAACTTTCATCAAGGCGGATGACTTTTCCATAGCAGCCTTCAAGGGACAAAAACTCAGTTTCCGCAACTGGAACTGGCAGCTGCGCCAGCCGATCCTGATCGGCGATGGTCACGGCGTCGTGTCCACATCACCGCAGGAAGGTTTCCTGCATCAGTTCTCGGAACTCGATACGCTGGGCGTGGACAGGCCGGAAACCAAGTGCAAGCTTAATTAAGAACAATGTATTGGGAGGACAAAGATGCGACGACGACACATGTGCCTGCTCGCTGCGACCATAGCGCTGCCATTTCTTGCACAGCCAGCCTGGGCCAATCTGGTCTATGTCTCGAATGAGAAAGACAACACGGTGACCGTGGTCGATTCGAAGACCATGGAGGTGGTCAAGACGATCAATGTCGGGCAGCGGCCCCGCGGCATCACCATCTCGCCTGACGGCAAGATCATCTATGTCTGCGCCAGCGATGACGACACGGTTGAGATGATCGACACTGCCACAAACGAGGTCGTGGGATCGCTGCCGTCGGGGCCCGACCCGGAGCTTTTCGTCCTGTCGCCCGATGGGAAGACGCTCTATGTCGCCAATGAGGACGACAATCTCGTCACGGTGATCGACGTCAATACGAAGGGTGTCGTGGCGGAAATACCGGTGGGCGTCGAGCCGGAAGGCATGGGTGTGAGCCCGGACGGCAAGACGATCGTCAATACCTCCGAAACGACGAGCATGGCGCATTTCATCGACACGTCGACCCATGAAATCACCGACAATGTGCTGGTGGATTCGCGCCCGCGCTTTGCGGAGTTCAAGCCCGATGGTTCCGAGGTCTGGGTTTCCGCTGAAATCGGCGGCACCGTATCGGTCATCGACAACAAGACCCGCGCGGTGACCCATAAGATCACCTTCGAAATCCAGGGATTGCGCTCCGAACAGATCCAGCCTGTGGGTGTCCGCATCACCGCCGATGGC
>NZ_JBFUMG010000701.1:0-1975 GCF_054049495.1 Phyllobacterium sp. P5_D12
GCATTAGCCCCTGCTTGCGTTCGGCCATTTTTTAGCCTTTGTTCATGCCTTCGCAATTCTCTTAGAGGGGAAGGAACAGAAAAATGACCTTAATGAAACTGAATCTCCGCGCGGCATTGCTGCTCGGATCGCTGATGCTGGGCGCAAGCCCTGCATTGGCCGAAATGGTGCTCCATCGTGGCAATAGCGGCGAGCCGCAGACCCTCGACCAGTCGCAGACTTCCATCGATATCGAAGCTTTCATCGTCAAGGACCTTTATGAAGGCCTGACCGTCTATGATGCGAAYGGCAAGATCGTGCCGGGCGCAGCCGAAAGCTGGACCGTTTCGGATGATGGAACGGTCTACACGTTCAAGATCCGCGACAACGCCAAATGGTCCGATGGATCGCCAGTGGTTGCCGAAGACTTCATCTTCTCGATGCGCCGCGTCGAAGATCCGAAGACCGCAGCTGGCTATGCGAACATTCTCTATCCCATCAAGAATGCCGAACCGATCAACAAGGGCACAGTTCCCGTCGATCAGCTTGGCATGAAGGCCATCAACGACAAGACGCTCGAAATCACGCTGGAGCGCCCGACCCCCTTCTTCATCGAACTTCTCTCGCACCAGACAGCGCTGCCGATCAACAAGGCAAGCTTCGAAAAGAACGGCGCTGATTTCGTCAAGCCAGGCAAGCTCGTCGGCAATGGCGCATTCAAGCTTACTGAACACGTGCCGAACGATCACCTGACCGTGGTCAAGAACGAAAACTATTGGGACGCCGCCAACGTCAAGCTCGACAAGGTCATCTTCTACCCGCAGGAAGATCAGGCTGCAGCCGTCCGCCGCTATGAAGCCGGGGAACTCGATCTCGTCTACAACTTCTCCACCGATCAGATCGATCGCTTGCGCAAGGCAAATGCAAAGCAGGTTCACGTGACGCCTGCCTTCGCCACATACTATTATCCCTTCGACACACGCACCGAGCCGTTCAACGATGTGCGGGTTCGTCAGGCACTTTCCATGTCGGTCGATCGCGATTTCCTCTCGCATGATATTTTCAACGACTCGAAAATGCCGATTTATTCGCTCGTTCCTCCGGGTCTCGAAAACTATGGCGAACCCTCGAAAGCCGATTTTGCCAGCATGTCCCAGCTTGACCGCGAAGACAAAGCCGTGGAGCTGATGAAAGAGGCCGGATATGGCGAAGGCGGCAAGCCTTTGAATATCGAGATCCGCTACAACACCAATCCAAACCACCAGAAGGCAGCGACCGCCGTTGCCGACATGTGGAAGAAGACCTTCGGTGCCAATGTAACGTTGATGAATCTCGACATCAGCGCCCACTACGCCTACCTGCAGGAAGGCGGAAAATTCAATGTCGCGCGCGCCGGCTGGACTGCCGACTATGCCGATGCCGAAAACTTCCTCAACCTCAACGTCAGCAGCAACAAGACCTTCAATTACGGACATTATGAAAATCCGGAATTCGATGCGCTGATGAAGAAGTCCTACGAGGAACGCGACCCGGCAGCCCGCTCGAAGATCCTGCACGAAGCTGAAGCTTTGATCATGCGCGACCAGCCAATTGCTCCGCTGGTCAACGACGCCAATTTCTGGCTCGTTGCTGACAAGGTTCAGGGCTGGGGCGACAATGGCAACAACGAACATCTGAGCAAGTACCTGAGCATCAAGGAATAAGAACTGAAATGCGCAATCCGGATTATCCGGGTTGCGCATTTCGTATGCTCAGGCCCCATGTTTTCGCTTTCCGCCAGACAAATCAGATCAGGAATATGCTCCCGCCGCCTCTCGTGATGAGACGGGCGAATGGAAGTTCTTGAACTTTGCAACGGAACGCAGTTCTCTGGGGATTATCGTGTGAGCGTGCCTGACGGGCACGTCAACAGGAAKAGTTAAATTCGATGTTCCATTTTGTCCTCCGCCGTCTGGCGAGTGCAGTGCCGACACTGTTCATTGTCGTCACACTATCC
>NZ_JBFUMG010000702.1:0-1973 GCF_054049495.1 Phyllobacterium sp. P5_D12
CCGCCATACAGGGAAATCGGCGGGCAAGACGATTTCTGTACCGTAGCTTGCCCAATTGCGATTCGAAGCGCCGGTCACGAAACCTTCCTGTGCCAGTTCGACCCCATGGTTGAAAACGGCAATATCGTCCGCGCGCAGCGAGATGTGCACATTCGACCCTCGTGCCATCTCAAGGGCATGGCCGAGAATGCCGAAGCCGGTGACGTCGGTAATGGCATGCACATCCGCATCCTTGGCGAGTTCGCTGCCAATGCGGTTGAGGAGCGTCGTCGATGCGATAAGTTCGCCATAGGCATCCGCCGGCAACATGCCTTTCTTGAACGCCGCCGAGTAGATACCGACACCAAGCGCCTTGGTCAGAATCAGCGTGTCTCCGGGCTTGGCGCCGCTGTTGCGCCGCAGACTGGCAACGGGRCAGGTGCCGATGACCGCAAGACCATAGATCGGCTCGGGAGAATCGATCGAATGGCCGCCCGCAACAGGGATACCTGCCTCAGAGCAGATGGCGCTTCCGCCCTTCAGGATCTCGCGCACCATCTCGGTCGGCAGCTTGTCGATCGGCATGCCGAGAATGGCGAGTGCCATGATCGGTTTTCCGCCCATTGCATAGACATCCGAGATCGCATTGGTTGCGGCGATCCGGCCGAAGTCGAAAGGATCATCGACCATGGGCATGAAGAAATCCGTCGTCGCGATCACGCAGATTTCGTCATCGAGCTGCCAGACTGCGGCATCGTCACCGGTTTCGGTTCCGACAAGCAACCGGGCAAACGGTCCGGTGACGGGTTGATCCGCAAGCAATTGCTGCAAGACAGACGGTGCCAGCTTGCATCCGCATCCGCCACCATGGGACAGCGAGGTCAGGCGTACCGGCGACAATGACGTTCTATCATCCATGATGCGGCTCCATGCGATTTTTCGAAATCTGGATCAGGTCAGATCGTGATCTCTCGAGACCGGATCGTATATCTGAACGCGTCGGGTTCAAGGCAATCGAGCCTGACCGACGCAACTTCCGCCTGCGGGTACATCAGGAAACCGAGCGCCGCTTCGCTCGAACCGGACAATATCACGTCGCGGGCGTCATTATAGGCGATCCAATTGCCTTCCCAGGCGCCAAACAGCGCCTCGCGCGCCGCAACCACCTTGGGATTGTCAGCCGGAAGACCGCCCTCCGCTTCCTCAAGCATGACCTTTCGAACATCCGCCGGGTCAACGGGCACCCAGCCAAAGTCAGAAAGATAGACTTCCGCCCGGCAATGCTGTGCTTTGGTGACGATGTCGTTCTTGGCGCCGAGGCTCTTGTAGCCGAAGTTGGATGGCGCAACCCGGAGACCGTAAATGTCGCGTGCAGGCAGACCAGCGGCTCGGGCAAGGCCGACATAGAGAGCGTTCAGATCGGCACATTTGCCGCCAAGGTTGCCGCTCCTCAACATGGCCACGACATCACCGGAACCGCAGCCGCGCGTCGCGGCATTCCGGTACGTGTTCTCAACAACCCAATCGTAGATCAGCTTCGCCTTTTCGATCTCGTTTGCGGTATCGCCGACGATCCTGTCGGATGTTTCCTTGACGATGCCATCGGTGGGGACAAGTCGGCTTCCGGCCAGATATCGTGCGCGCTCGTCAGTGCTAAGCGGCGTGGCAACCACTGGCTTTGAAAGATCGATGGCGCGATCGCGCGTCGCGACACGGCTGATGATCTCGACGGCAGGTGCTATGCTGCCGGCTTTCCATTCAACAAGCAGCATGTCAGTGTCATTGGCCGGACTGTGCACGATTCTGGCGCCGGTCGCGTTGGCCGTCCAGGTGCTTGTCCCGGGCCGGTTCCAGTCGCTGGCGCTGAAACCGGGCAATGGAATCCATGCGCGCCCGCTGCCCTCGGTGCCTGATGGCTCAATACGGGTTGTGATTTCGAAGGTCCGCCAGGCGGCAGGCTTTGGCGCGAAAGCACTGCCCGCAAACACCTGTCC
>NZ_JBFUMG010000703.1:0-1969 GCF_054049495.1 Phyllobacterium sp. P5_D12
ATCGTGTACCGCGCCAAGTTCGTTCCGACGATCTTCGCAGCGCGTCAGTTCGTCAACCACGGCCATGTCAACGTCAACGGCCGCCGCACCAACATCCAGTCCTACATCTGCAAGGCCGGCGATGTGATCGAAGTGCGCGAAAAGTCGAAGCAGCTCGTGATCGTTCTGGAAGCCGTTCAGCTGGCTGAACGCGATGTTCCTGAATATCTCGAAGTTGATCACAACAAGATGGTTGCCAAGTACAACCGCGTTCCGGCCTTCTCCGATGTGCCCTACGCTGTACAGATGGAACCGAACCTGGTTGTCGAATTCTATTCGCGTTAATCAGTATTCAGTTTTAAAAGAAGCCGCCGGAGAAATCCTGGCGGCTTTTTTGTTGTCCTAATCGGAGCCCAGAAATGTCTGATCTTCAGGATGTCGTTGACAGCGTCCATCACGATCTTTCCAGCCGCATCGGCGAGGGCAAACTTGCCGACTATATTCCGGAACTCGCAACCGTCGATCCGAAGCAGTTCGGCATTGCGCTGGTCACTGTCGACGGGCAGATCMACGTGGCAGGCGACGCTGAAACCGCCTTCTCGATCCAGAGCATCTCGAAGGTCTTCACGCTGACGCTTGCGCTCGGCAAGATCGGCGACGGTTTATGGAAGCGCGTCGGACGCGAACCCTCCGGCAATGCCTTCAATTCCATCGTCCAGCTCGAGCAGGAAAAGGGCAAGCCGCGCAATCCCTTCATCAATGCCGGAGCGATCGCTGTCGCCGATGTGGTTCTGGCCGGCCATTTGCCCAAGGAGGCGATTGGCGAGATCGTGCAGTTCATCCGGCATCTCGCCGATGATGAGAGCATCGCCATCGATCAAAACGTCGCCCGCTCGGAGACGCAGACCGGCTACCGCAATGTGGCGCTCGCCAATTTCATGAAGGCGTTCCGCAATCTCGATCACCCGGTAGAACACGTGCTCGGCGTCTATTTCCATCACTGCGCCATCGCCATGTCGTGCCACCAGCTTGCGCACGCCGGGCTTTATCTCGCTTCGGCCGGGCGCAATCCGCTCAATGGCGGCAGTGTGGTTTCGGCAAGCCGTGCCCGCCGTATCAATGCGCTCATGCTGATGTGCGGCCACTATGACGGCTCGGGCGATTTTGCCTATCGGGTCGGCCTGCCGGGCAAGAGCGGTGTTGGTGGAGGTATCCTAGCCATTGCCCCTGGCAAGGCGTCCATCGCGGTCTGGTCACCGGGGCTGAACGAAGTCGGCAATTCGCAGCTCGGCTCGGCGGCACTGGAGTTACTGGCGCAGCGCACCGGCTGGTCCGTGTTCGGGCAATAGGGCGCCTCCACCTCTCCGTCATCCTCGGGCTTGACCCGAGGACCCAGCGACCTTCGCATCACAACGCATGGCTTGCTATATTTCCCGGGACAATGTGGGTCCTCGGGTCAAGCCCGAGGATGACGGAAAGAGGCGTGGCGGCGATTAAAGCAAAGACGGAAACGTCGAGAATCTCTTGCGTTCTGACCACTACCTTGTCAATGAAGCGCCATGAGGTGTTCACATGACCATTCATGACCAGGAATTGACCGACGCTGCCGGTTGCCACCCGATGTTTCTCGGCGTGCCATCCAGTGTGGAGTTCAACAAGTTGCGCAAGCGGCTGTTACGCAACACGCGGCAGGCGCTCGAAGATTTCGCCATGGTCAAGCCGGGTGAGCGCTGGCTCGTCGGGCTTTCCGGCGGCAAGGATTCCTACGGCCTGCTGGCGCTGCTGCTTGATCTCAAATGGCGTGGTTTGCTGCCGGTGGAACTCCTCGCCTGCAATCTCGATCAGGGCCAGCCGAATTTCCCCAAGCATATCCTTCCGGATTTTCTAGAAGCAAACGGCATCGAGCACCGCATCGAATACAAGGACACCTATTCGATCGTCACGGAGAAGGTGCCGGAAAACCAGACTTATTGTTCGCTCTGTTCCCGGC
>NZ_JBFUMG010000704.1:0-1966 GCF_054049495.1 Phyllobacterium sp. P5_D12
CACTGCCGGTTGATCATCGAAATGACCAAGCTTGCGCTCCGATACGCCGATTTTCCCCCGAATTTCCGGCATCAATTTTGCCGCAATTGCACGTCGTTCGGAGGGCCCCAGACTTTTGGTAACCTCCCCGCCAAAGACCGCTTTTACGGCCGTTTTCTGATCGAACCAGATGATCGCCTTGTTGATGATGTCCAGCGTCAGTTCATAGCATTCCTTGGCGTCATTGGCCCAGGTGAAGAGACCATGGCTTTCGAGCACGACACCTTTGGAATTTGGATGGGCAGCCACATAGGCGCCAAGATCGAGGCCGAGTTGGAAACCGGGTCGGCGCCATGGCAGCCAACCGATTTCGTCGCCGAAGATTTCCTGCGTCAATTCGTGGGAGTTTTTCGACGCGGCAATGGCGATGATCGCATCGGGATGCATGTGATCGACATGTTTGAACGGCACAAATCCGTGCAGGGGCGTATCGATGGAGGCCGCGCGGCCATTGAGGTTGAAGGTGCAGTGCGGCAGGAACCCGACCATGCGGTCYTCGTCCTCGACGCCTTTGTAGATGGACTTCAGCGATTCAAGCTTTTCCATATAAAGCGTGGCAAAACCATCGAGCTTGATCGTACCGACATCGCCGCCCGACCCCTTGACCCACAGCACTTCGACCGGCTTTCCGGTCAGCGGGTCGGTTTCGATTACTTTCGCGGAAGTATTGCCGCCGCCGTAATTGGTGATGCGTTTGTCAGCACCCAGCAGATTGGAACGATAAAGCAGCTTGCCCGGCTCATCCACGCCAGCGGCCTTCTGATCATCCCAACGATTATCCAGAAGTTGGACCTTGTCTGCCATATTCGCCTCCCGAAAAGTCAATTGCCAGCGCAGGACAGATCGTCCGGCCGCCGCTTATTTACGTCTAGCTATGGAGCAGATCGCGTTTTGTTGTCAATCACAAACGGTCATTTTCAGTCATAAACTTACTATTGTGCAGTGCAATATGAAACTATTTGACTGAAGTTGATTGACACTCGCGATGTTTTTGCGCCATAGATTGTCACAAGAGGAGAACAAGCATGCACGAGCGTRAGCGCCACCGCATCATTCTGAGCGCTGTTCAGGAAAAGCCGGTCATCACCATTCAGGACATTGCCGAACTGACGGAAGCGTCGGAAGCAACGATCCGTCGTGACATTGCCTCGCTCCATGTCAAAGGCAAGCTGCGCCGGGTGCGTGGGGGGGCCGAAGCTGTGCATCCACCGCAACTGACACCCCTCGCCGGCCGGCACTTCCATGTTTCCGAATCGGAAAACGCCGATAAAAAGCGCGCCATCGCCCGCGAGGCCGTTGCGCTCTGTGAAGAAGGCGACGCCATCATCATCAATGGCGGCACGACAACATTCCAGATGGTGCATTTCCTCGCGTCGCGGCGGTTGCAGGTGATGACCAATTCATTCGCCATTGCCGAGCATCTGGTAAAGAATTCCAAGAGTTCGGTCACTGTGCCCGGCGGGGCGATCTACCGCGAGCAAAGCATCATCCTTTCGCCCTTCGACAATGATGTGACGCGTAATTTCTACGGAAAACGCATGTTCATGGGCTCGCAGGGCGTTGGCCCGTTCGGGGTCATGGAGTCCGATGCGTTGATCATCCAGGGCGAGCAAAAACTGATCAATCAGGCCGATGAGCTCGTTCTGCTTGTCGATTCGACCAAGTTCGCTCGCCGCTCGAGTCTCATCCTCTGTCCGCTGCAGCGCGTTGCCACCATCATCACCGATGACGGCATTTCGGATTCGGACCGGAAAATGGTGGAGGACGCGGGCGTTAAACTCATCATCGCAAACGTCAATCAGGAAAAATCAAGGAATTCCGTTTCCGTCGCGTGATCGAAACGGTGTCGACCAACAATACGGTTCAATCTCTGGGAGGACAGACAATGAAACTTTTGAAGAAACTCGCATTGGGATCGGCATTCGCC
>NZ_JBFUMG010000705.1:0-1963 GCF_054049495.1 Phyllobacterium sp. P5_D12
GTCGTCATCAATGGTATCAATCTCAATGTGCGGAAGGGTGAAGTCGTCGGCATCGCCGGGCTGATGGGCGCTGGCCGCACCGAATTCGCCATGAGCGTGTTCGGCAWGGCCTATGGGCGGAACATCAGTGGCGAGGTCTTCATCAATGGCAGGCAGGTCGATGTTTCGACCATCGGCAAAGCGATTGACAACGGGATCGCCTACGTCACCGAGGACCGCAAGACCTATGGCCTCAACCTGATCGATCATATCAAGCACAATACCACGATCGCCAATCTGGACGGCGTTTCACATAGCGGCGTGCTGGATGACATGGCCGAACTGAAAGTCGCGAATGAATATCGCCGCAAGACCAATATCCGTTCGTCAAGCATTTATCAAAAGACCGGCAATCTCTCCGGCGGCAACCAGCAGAAAGTCGTTCTTTCGAAATGGTTGTTTGCCAACCCGGACCTTTTGATCCTTGACGAACCCACGCGCGGCATCGATGTCGGCGCGAAATATGAAATCTATACGATCATCAACCAACTGGTAAGCGAAGGCAAAAGCGTGCTGATGATCTCGTCGGAAATGCCAGAGCTGCTCGGCGTCTGCGACCGGATCTACGTGATGAACCAGGGCAGGCTCGTCGGCGAAATGCCGGCCAGCGAAGCCAGCCAGGAAAAAATCATGCGCGCCATTATTCGTGCTGAAGGGAAAGCATCATGACCGTCGAAACTGCAGCAACCCAAGGTAAAAAAGACTTCAAGACGGATGGCTCCGCGCTGAAAGGCAATTTCCGGGAATATGGCCTGGTGCTCGCCTTGATCCYCATCATGCTCTTCTTCCAGTACACAACGAGCGGCGTTCTCTTCAAGCCGGTCAACCTCACCAATCTGGTGTTGCAGAACAGCTATATCATCATCATGGCACTCGGCATGCTGCTGGTTATCGTCGCCGGACACATCGATCTCTCGGTGGGGTCGGTTTCGGGATTTATCGGCGGGCTTGCTGCCGTAATGATGGTGCAATGGCATATCCATTATATCCCAGCGGCAATCATCTGTCTCGCCATGGGCGGCGCCATTGGGGCGGCGCAGGGCTACTGGATCGCCTATCACAAGATCCCCTCATTCATCGTGACGCTTGCGGGCATGCTGGTCTTTCGCGGTCTTGCACTCTGGCTGCTAGGCGGTCAGTCGGTCGGGCCATTCCCACCGCAATTCCAGCTCCTGAGCTCAGGCTTCATTCCTGACGTTTTTGCAAATCCCGGCTTCAACATCACATCGATGCTTGTTGGCATCGCACTCGTCGCACTGATGATCTATTCCAGTATTCGCGGCCGCGCGAAGCGTGAAAAGCACGGCTATGAGGGTGAACCATTCGCCCTCTTCATATCCAAGAATCTGATCATCGGCGGCATCATCCTGTTTCTGACGTATCTTCTCTCGTCCTATAAGGGTCTGCCGAACGTTCTGGTCGTCATGGCTCTCTTGATCGCGCTCTTCGTCTTCGTGACCAAACGCATGACCGTCGGCCGCCGCATCTACGCCATGGGCGGCAATGAAAAGGCGGCAAAGCTCTCCGGCATCAAGACCGAACGGCTGACATTCCTGACCTTTGTCAACATGGGTGTACTCGCCGCTCTCGCCGGGCTGATCTTTGCAGCACGTCTCAACACGGCGACGCCAAAGGCGGGCCTTGGCTTCGAGCTTGACGTGATTGCTGCGGTCTTCATCGGCGGCGCATCGGCCATGGGTGGTGTCGGTCAGGTCATGGGTGCGGTGATCGGCGCCTTCATCATGGGTGTGATGAACAATGGCATGTCGATCATGGGCGTCAATATCGACTGGCAGCAGGTGATCAAGGGTCTCGTTCTGCTCGCTGCGGTTATCTTCGACGTCTACAACAAGAACAAGGCTTGAAGCCGGTTTCGTGAAGTCTGCTACATTGGTGCGTGGTTCGACTAGCTCACCATGAGGGA
>NZ_JBFUMG010000706.1:0-1961 GCF_054049495.1 Phyllobacterium sp. P5_D12
TCGGATCAAGCGCCAGCTGTATGTTCTGGCAGAGTATAGCCAGTCTGCGGGCGGAAATTGCGATGATATGCGATGCCCATGGCGCGCCGGACCTCGCCGCGGCGAAGATGCCCGGCGCTTCCAGCTCATAGCCCGCCTTGCAGGCTTCCGCATGCATCCAGTGGCCGGAAATGCTGTCTTCAAGCGGTCGGTGCGAACATTCGAAGTAGCCCTGAAACAACCCGAAATGACCGGCGGTTCCTTGAAAGAGCCGGCCGTTGATGACGATGCCGCCGCCAATGCCGGTCGAGATCGTGAGGAACACCATGTCCTTCTGTGCGCCGGCGCCAAACCGGTGCTCGCCCCAGGCTGCACATTGCGCATCGTTGACTGCGATTGCGTCAACGCCGAACGTACCGCGCAACCTGTCGATGAGCGGATAGTCTTGCGGCAGGTTGAGCGTTGCCGGATTTAGTGCCTGCCAATTTCCGTCGACGACAATCCCTGTAACGGCGGCAGCGACCCGTCCATAGGAGCCGCGCCAGTTGGAGACCTTTGCGGCGATGGCGTCGATCCAGCCGTCGGGACCAAGATTGTGATCGGTAGCAAATTGGACCTCCTCGATGACTTTGCCTTCTTTCACCAGACACACCATCGTCTTGGTCCCGCCGATATCGATCGCAAGCACGGCTTGGTTGGCTCTGCGTGCCAACCCGGCATCGATTGCCTGCTTGAACCACGAGGTGACATGCTCGGTGCGGGTGATCGCGGAGCCGACGACAACGCTGAGGGCGCCCCGGCGGCGTGCCTCCGCTGCCTGCTCGGGCGTCCGGATACGGCCTTCCGCGATCACATAAGGGGTCAGTTTCCGCAGTCCGGCGATTAGCTCGAAATCTGGCGCATCGGGAACCGGTCCGCCCGTATAACCGGACAGTGTTGATCCGACGCAATCGGCACCCGCAGCCAGCGCTGCGCGGCCATCCTCGACCGACGAACAGTCCGCCATCGCCAAGGCGCCTTTGGCGTGAATGGCCGCAATAATATCTGCGACAGTATCGGGCCGCGGGCGCGATGTTGCGTCGAACGCGACAATCTGTGCGCCGGCATCGATTAGCGCCACTGCGTCGGCCACATGGGGCGTGATGCGGACGGGCGACGTTTCAATATCTTTTTTGACGATGCCGATGATCGGCGCGTCCGTCACCTGGCGGACCGCTCGCACATATTCCACCGATTCGATCCTGAGTGCGCTTGCACCTCCGGCGATCGCCGCCAAGGCAAACGCCGTGACCATGTCGGCGCGATCCATCGGGCCGTCCGGAACCGGCTGGCAGGAGACGATAAGGCTGCGTTCGAGATCCCCGATTTTCACTTCAAAATCCTCGCTTATGGCGAGAACGATATCCAGTTCATACCAGATTGCAACCAGTCAAAAACTGGTATTAGCGACTTAACTCCGTAACGAAATCGTAGAGATCGCCGCGATACCTTGTTTCGGTAAATTCCACGGGCTGATCGTCGGCAAGGAAACAACGCCGTTCAATGATAAGCAGCGGTGCGCCGGCAGCACATTTCAAGAGCTCGCTGTCACGGACCGAAGCAGGCCGCGAACGTAACCGTTGTATGGCGCGCTGGGGCAACGCGTTGCGCTTTGCCAGTGCCTCGTACAGGGAATCGCCAACGAGTTCGGGTGATGGCAGAAACCTTGCCGGAACGACTGCAGTCTCGTAGGCGGCAGGCTCCCCGTCAGCAGTTCGTATCCGTTTCAAGCGAATGATGTCTGCATTTGGCGGTAAGGCGAGCGCCATCGCTTCCGCCGGGGATGGTCGGCTTATTTCCTTGGAAATCCAGATACATCCGGGTTCAAGACCTCGTGCGATCATATCCTCGGAAAAGCTCGCGAGGGTCGAAAGCGATTTCTCGACGGGAACGCTCACTTCAGTCTTCGCGCCATGCCGCCGCCGCAGATGGCCATCCTGGAT
>NZ_JBFUMG010000707.1:0-1958 GCF_054049495.1 Phyllobacterium sp. P5_D12
AAACCATTCCTACTATTTGCGCAATTGTTATCTCGACAACAATCTGGTGCGCGGCATGATGAAGCTCGCTGGAGAGAGCCTCTCGCTCGCCGATGTCAAAATCCCGATCTATAATCTCGCGGCCAAGGAAGATCATATCGCTCCCGCACTTTCCGTGTACACGGGCTGCCGCTACTTCGGCGGGGATATCACCTATGTCATGTCGGGCTCGGGTCATATAGCGGGCGTCGTCAATCCACCCGCGAAGAACAAGTATCAATATTGGACGGGCGGCAAGCCTGTCGGCGCATTCGATGAATGGCTGGCAAAGGCAAAAGAACATCCCGGTTCCTGGTGGAATCATTGGGAAAAATGGATCGAAGCGCAGGACGGAGCACGCGTTCCTGCACGTAAGCCGGGCGAAAATCACATGGAAATTCTTGCTGAAGCGCCTGGAACATATGTACGGGTACGTGTTTAAAGCAGTTGATTTGTAACGGTGGAAAACCGGAAAGAACACGTAACGACAATGGCGAGAAAGTGGCCGATCACGTTTTCGCCTCATTCTGCCTATACTTGAAGCCTTGTGCAGATGACAAAACTTCATTAACTCTGGCGACTCTCTGCCGGTGTTATTTGCACTTCAATAGAACTTCGCGAGCTTTCTGCTCTTATAAAAGCGGACCGGACTGAACACTACGCGGCCGGAAAAGACGAGACGGGGGAATCGTTGAAACTACTGCCAGCTTCAGTTTATACCCTTCGGGCGAGTACGGTTGCATGCGTCATTGTGCTTTCCGCCATGGCGGCTACATCGTGTACCTCGACGGTCTCAAGCCCCGGAGCAACTGCTGCCCTGGCTCCCTCCAGCGATGCCACAACACACACAACTGAAAGCGCGATGCCATCCGGCGGCACCCGAGCGCTAACCCCCGAAGCGCTGGCTCTAGCCGGAAGCACTGAGACAAGTGCCCTTCAGGCCATAAATCAAACCGTCAAACCTGCGAATGGCAAGGCGTTGCCGGCAACGACCACTGCAGAAGCCCAGAAAGGCTCAGAACAGCAAACCGCGGCCACAGCCACTCCCACACAGCCCCCCGTCAAAACATCACTTTTTGGTTCGAGCACTCCTGCCAGCACAGAAGAGACACAGGTTGCAAGCGCAGCAACAGCTGCAGCGCCCGTCAAGACATCGCTGTTTGGCAATCCGATGCGCGGCGAAGGCAACATTCAGCCGAAAAAAACACCGCAGCAAGCTGCCGAACTTTCGGCAGCTGATGCAGATAAGACCGCAGCCAAGGCCGATGACGCTCCTGTATCCCCGGAGCAAGGCATTGCGCCTGAAACGACACGTCCGGCGACGGCGGCAAAGAACAATGGCGCGCTTATGCGGCTGTTCTCCAATAATCTGTCGAAGCCGGCCGGAAAGCGCCTGGTCGCCGTTATCGAACCGAAGTCGCAACCCAAACTGCGCGCAGTCGATACGTCGTCCCATGCAGCATCGCCGCTCCCCGCCGCCAGCTCCTTTACCGGCCAGACCCAATATGTATCATCCTCACTACCCGGCGTGCGGCCCAATGCGGGCATCCAGATCATGCAGCGCGACAGTCTTTATGACGATGACGATGTTGAAGCCGCAGCAGCTCCTGTGATTCTTGCCTCGGCCGCGGGCCTCGCTCGTCTCGCGCCGAACGGTCTCAAGGTTCAGCGCGAAAACGTTCAGGTTGCCTGCCTTAAGCCGCAGCTCGTTGGTATGCTGAAAACAATCGAACGCAGATACGGCAAGTCGGTGATTGTCACGTCCGGTTATCGCAGCCCGCCCTATAACCGGCTTGTCAACGGCGCGAAGGCATCGCTGCACATGTCCTGCGCTGCAGCAGACATACAAATTCCCGGGGTTTCCAAGTGGGAATTGGCCAATTTTGCCCGCTCGATGCCCGGACGCGGCGGTGTCGGTACCTATTGTCACACCGAATCAG
>NZ_JBFUMG010000708.1:0-1956 GCF_054049495.1 Phyllobacterium sp. P5_D12
TGCGCGAGGCAACCCCTGCGCCAGCCTCGACCACAACCGCAAACCCAAGCGCTATCAGCTTCTTGACCGTCTCCGGCGAACCGCCAACCCGCAGCTCGTCGATCTCTTTCGGTATGAACAGTGTCTGAGCCAAGCTCTCACCCCCAAGCAAGTTAAACACAACAAAACCAGTGGTTCTCTAGGGGCTGTGGTATTCACGCTCTGACGGCCTGCAAATGGCGTTTCTCTGCGCTCCGGTGCTCACGTACCTTAAAGTACGCTGCGCTCCGGTGCTCGAAAACCACCATTTTCGTCGCGTCATAACGTGAATCTCAACAGCCCCAAGAGCAAATTTTGCCTCGATTTTCTTTGAAACGGCGAACGGGAATGGATCACGATGCCATGACAAGCTTGGCCTTCGCCACTTCGGCGAAGGTTGGATAGAGCCCCCTCACACGCCCCATCTGCTGGGCAAGCGCAAGCACGCTGTCGATAAAGGGCGTATCCACGTCGCAAAGCCGGCCCATTTCCTGCACGGATGTCAAAAGCGCGTCGAGTTCGATCGCACGGCCCTTGTCGACATCCTGCAGCATGGACGTGCGGTGTGCGCCAACGCCCGCTGCGCCGTCAATGCGGCGCTCGACATCGACCCGGAAGGTCGCGCCGAACTTTTCGCCGATTGCCTGGGCCTCGAGCATCATGTTTCGCGCGAGGGTCCGCGTACCCGGGTCGGTGGCGACGATGTCGAGCGTCGCACCCGTCAACGCAGAAATCGGATTAAAGCAAAGATTGCCCCAAAGCTTGACCCAGATATCATTGCGGATGTCTTCATAGAAACGGGTTTTCAGGCCGGCAGCCTCCATTACAGCTGCCAACCGGCTAACCCGTTCGCTATTGCTGCAATCCGGTTCACCGAGGCCAAACTGATTGCCGTAAATGTGCTTGATGACGCCGGGACCACTGATTTCCGTGGCGGGATAAACGGTGGCGCCGATGACCCTCTCGGGTCCAATCGCATTCCACTGACGGTTATCCGGGTCGACGCTCTGCAGCCGGAGATCGGCCACGCTCGGACCCAGGCCATGAAAATACCACCRGGGAAGTCCGTTCTGAGCCGTCACCACTGCAGTGTCCTTACCCAGAAGCGGCGTCATGTCCTCGGCAACCTGCCACGCCTGGTGCGCTTTCAGCGTGACGATCACATAATCCTGAACACCCAACTCGCCCGGCTTGCTGGTAGCAGGCATGCGCTCGATGATTTCCGCACCGTCCATCAGGAGTTTCAAGCCGTTTTGCCGGATCGCGTCGAGATGCGCACCTCTGGCGACGATGGAGACGTCAGCGCCACCGCGCTTGAGCATCACTGCCATATAACCACCGATCGCGCCGGCGCCGTAAATGCAGATCTTCATCTAATTTCCTCCTGCTCGCCCTTTTTGGATCGTTCTGCCCTCATTTGATCGTCAGGGATCTGGTTGTTGTCACTTGCTCCAGCCAAGTGAGTGTACCGACAGGCAGATACGCGCCGAAGGCATCTGTCTTTTTCATCTGTGGTATACATAATCCCAAGAAATTCCCGAATGTCAATCCTGCCGGCAATAGGTGGCAAAACACCGCAGCATGATCACGATAGATGTCCTATATCATTGGGGCCCTCTTCCATTGCATTCTGGGTGCTCGCCATCGCCCTGGGAAAAAGCCGTTTCGGAATCATAGATGAAGTCACGTTTTCTACCGGATACCTTCACCCTGCTGCTTGTATCGACGGTGGTTCTCGCTTCATTCCTGCCGATAGGTGGCATCGCGGCGGACTACTTTGGATTGGCAACAAAGTTTGCGATCGGACTTCTCTTCTTCCTGCATGGTGCAAGGCTGTCGCGCGACGTCGTCGTAGCGGGCCTTCTGCACTGGAAATTGCATATCGTTATTCTGGCAGCCACATTCGTCCTGTTCCCGTTGTTGGGATTGACCACAAGC
>NZ_JBFUMG010000709.1:0-1953 GCF_054049495.1 Phyllobacterium sp. P5_D12
GGCAGCATCTTCGAGAATCACAGACCGCAATCTTTTGGCAGCAGTTGACCTGCAACGGGACGCGTCCGGTGCAATTGCCTCTCTTCCGGCTGATGCTTCGGCGAACAAGGCCATAATGCTGCGGACGTTTGTGATGGCTTTGACGGTGACAGGGGCGTGCGTTTTGATCGGTTTTCCCTTTGCCATGATCGCTGCCTCGGTCGATGGCTGGAAGCGGCAATTGTTGCTGGGTGCGGTGCTGCTCCCGCTTTGGACGTCATTGCTGGTGCGAACCGCGGCATGGTTCATCTTGTTGCAGGACAGGGGGCTGATCAATTCGGTCTTGATGCAATCGGGCGTAACGTCAAGTCCGATACCGCTGATCTTCAACCGAGCCGGCGTCATCATCGCCATGACCCATGTCCTGCTTCCCTTCATGGTGCTTCCGATCTTCAGTGTGCTGATCGGTATCCCCAAAAACCTCATGCCGGCCGCGGCGTCGTTGGGCGCTCATCCCGTCAGGGCATTCTTGAATGTCTTGCTGCCGCTCGGGCTGCGCGGCGTCGGTTCTGGTTCGCTCCTGGTATTCATGAGCGCGCTCGGTTACTACATCACGCCGGCCTTGATCGGCGGTGCGAAGGATCAGATGATCAGTTCGGTGATCGCCTACTACGCCACGGGCGCAGCCAACTGGGGCATGGCAGGGGCGCTTGGACTGGTCCTCCTGGCGGCCACGATGATCCTCTATGCGATATATCTCAGGCTTTCGTCAGAACGGGAAACGAGTCCGTGAGCGTGTTGCGTTTTTCGAAACTGATTTTCGGTTCTGCGACCGTCTTCTTTCTGATCGCACCGCTGATTGCGATCCTGCCGCTCGCTTTCACCGACAGTGTCTTCCTCAACTATCCCATTCCAGGTTACTCAACCCGATGGTTCGTTGAGCTGTTCACCGCCGGTGTGTGGCAGCGGTCCATCATCAACAGCCTCATCATCGGTTGCGGCACCACCGTGCTTGCGACATTCCTGGGAACCGTTGGTGCCCTCGGACTACGGGACAAGCAGCTTTCGCTTGTCCTTACGACCATCAAGACGATTTTTCTTTTGCCGATGGTGGTGCCGGCGGTGGTGCTGGGCGTCGGCATGCAGCTCATGTTTGCTCGATATGCTTTGACCAACACCTATCTTGGGGTGATCATTGCCCACACTGTGGTGGCCGTGCCCTTTGTCGTTGTCAACGTCTTGGCGGTATTGCAGGGGATTGATCGCCGGTTGGAGCAGGCGGCAGCCAGCCTCGGCGCAGCACCCGTTACGGTGCTGAAACAAGTAACCTTGCYGCTGGCGCTCCCCGGTATCGTATCTGGGGCTGTTTTCGCCTTTGCGACGTCGTTGGACGAAGTCGTGCTGACGCTGTTTGTGGCGGGCCCAAACCAGCGGACGCTCGCACGGCAAATGTTCTCCACGATACGGGAAAACATCAGCCCGGCGATCGCTGCCGCGGCCTTCGTTTTCATTGTCGGCACGGTGTTGATTGCGATCATTGTGAACTTTTCGCGAGGTACCAAACGGGCGAAGGAGGTAAGATAGGACACATGATAGCAAACGTCTTGCTGCCAAGCAGTAATAATTGGCATTTTCAAACGAACGCTTATCAATACAGCCCGTTTCTGTGCATAAGCTGGAAAACTAAGCGGTGCTGGAAACGGCTCCCTGAAAAGTCGTCGGAATACTAACGCACATCAATACTGGGGGAAGTGGACACGCATGGCTTTTTCCTCTTGACTAATTCGAACGAAAAGCGGGATCAGATAGAGAGGCATGCCTACGGCAAGCGTCCAAAACGCATGTAGCGTGACCGCAAATCCGATGAGCTCCGGAATGATGTTCAGGTAATAATTCGGATGCCTGACAAGACGGAACAGCAGGGACGTAACCAGTATGTGGTTTCGAGCGATGATGTGTTTGACTGTCCATTGT
>NZ_JBFUMG010000710.1:0-1952 GCF_054049495.1 Phyllobacterium sp. P5_D12
GGATTGTCGAGCGACCGGATAACGTCGTCATTGAAACATTTGGCCCCCTCCAGCGTCTCTCCGAGCGTATGGCCGGAGACAGTGAGCACCGAAAGATCGAGCTTTGATGAAAGTTTTGCCATGAGCGCAGGCAATCCGCCGGCATAGTAGAAATCTTCCATCAGGTAGCTATCGCCCGTTGGTCTTATGTTTGCGAGAACTGGGGTCGTGCGGCCCGCTTGATCAAGATCGTCCATTGTCAGGTTGACCCCCGCCCGGCGCGCCATTGCAACGAGGTGGACGATGGCATTGGTTGAGCATCCGGTGGCCATAGCGACAGAAACGGCATTGTGTACGGATGCATCGGTCAAAATCTTGCTCGGTACGAGGTCCTCCCAGACCATGTCAATAATCCGACGCCCCACGGCAGATGACATCCGGATATGATTGGAGTCGGCAGCGGGAATCGAACTTGCGCCCGGCAACGTCAAGCCCAAGGCTTCCGCGATCGCCGTCATAGTGCTTGCCGTGCCCATGGTCATGCAATGGCCGTAGGAGCGTGCGATTCCGGCTTCCACCTCAACCCATTCATCGGTCGATAGATTGCCCGCGCGCCGTTCATCCCAGAATTTCCAGGCGTCTGAACCGGAACCCAGAGCTTTTCCGCGGTAGTTGCCACGCAGCATGGGGCCGGCCGGCAGATAGATCATAGGCAGGCCAGCACTCACAGCGCCCATCACCAAGCCCGGTGTGGTCTTGTCACAGCCACCCATCAACACAGCGCCATCGACTGGGTGGGAGCGCAGCAGCTCCTCGACTTCCATCGCCAGCATATTGCGATAAAGCATCGTCGTTGGCTTGACGTAGCTTTCCGACAATGAAAGCGCCGGCAATTCGAGTGGAAATCCGCCGGCCTGAAACACTCCGCGCTTCACATCCTCGACGCGGTGCTTGAAGTGTGCATGGCAAGGGTTGGCATCCGACCAAGTATTCAGGATGGCAATGACCGGCTTTCCGCTCCATTCCTCCGGTGCGTATCCCATCTGCATTGTTCTGGAGCGATGACCCGAACTGCGCAGGTCGTCCGGAGCGAACCAGCGGGCGCTTTTTAATGTTTCTGGAGTTTTTTTCATAGCCATTGCTCAATTGGAAAATGCGACCGGGAAGGAAGCCTCAAACTGTTCATTCCTTCATTCCCCATTTCTGAATGGTATGGCGTTCGATCGTCTGGAACACGAGGTTTTCCACAATAAGGCCGATGATGATCACGGTGAGAAGACCGGCAAAGACTGCGGGAATGTCCAGAAGGTTGCGGTTCTCGAAGATGAACCAGCCGAGCCCGCCCTGCCCCGAAGAAACACCGAATACGAGTTCGGCGGCAATCAACGTACGCCAGGCGAACGCCCAGCCGATTTTCAGGCCGGTCAAGATCGACGGGAACGCAGCGGGAACGAGAATCCGCATCACATAGGATAAACCGGTCAATCCATAATTGCCTCCGACCATGCGTAGCGTTCGCGACACGCCAAGAAAGCCCGCGTGGGTGTTGAGCGCCACCGCCCAAAGCACCGAATGGATAAGCACGAAGACAAGGCTGGAAGCGCCGAGCCCAAACCAGATCAAAGCAAGTGGCAGCAATGAGATGGCGGGTAGCGGATTGAACATCGCCGTCATTGTTTCCAAAAAATCGGTGCCGATCCGTGTGTTGATGGCAAGGATTGTCAAAATGGCTGCTAGCACAGTCCCGGCCACATACCCCGTGATTAGCACCTGAAGCGTCGTCCAGATGCGCGACGGCAGTGTGCCATCGACAAAACGATCATAAAGGGTGGTCAGCGTGTCGCTGAGCGTCGGGAAAAGTAGGGGATTGTCGAGATAGCTTGCATAGACCTGCCAGATGATGGCGAGGACAATAATCAGAACCGTCTTACGCACGGCGCTGATACCCAAGATCAATTCGAGGGAACCGAGCC
>NZ_JBFUMG010000711.1:0-1936 GCF_054049495.1 Phyllobacterium sp. P5_D12
GGCCTCAGCCGGCTCAAATAGAATTACGCAGCGTGTTTGGACGGTTTCTCAAACTTGCAATGACATTGTCAACATTCAGCGAAGCCGCGCCAAATGTTGACAATAGAAAAAATCAATAAAAAGTATATTCTTGCTATTGACTGGCGCTACGCCGTCCATGAGACTTGTAATTAGGAAGACGATAACAGTAGTTATTGTTGCAAGTTAGAGGATGACAGAATGAATAAATACAGTTTTGCGATTGATAACGATCTTTATTTTTGGACAAAGGTGGCAACGTTGGCATCAAATTATGATTAACAACGAATGCGCGGTTAGAAGCTATACAATACTGTTCAACGAGAAGGAGTTTTGCAATTGAAGTTCGAAACCAGTCCACAAACACTGCGCAACCTCATCGACGCGATGCTGCGCAAAAGTTACCCGCGTCCTCAGTTCTTGCGGGCCATCTATGGAGGCCGAAAGCAGTCGTCGATCGTAGACGAACATGCCGATGCGATCGTTCTCATGGTCGCGGAAGTGATTTGTAGTACGTACTGCATGTACCGGGGCGAAGATAGGACCTTCTCAACTTACGAGGCCGATAACGTTCTCGGATTTGCTTGCGACCTCGTCCGAAGCTACGACGAGGAAAACGCTGATCGCAATGACGACTATTCCGTCAATCCTTATTGTCAATACGGACTTCCTAAAAACATCGAAGCCACGCTCATTGCGGTGACCGACCTGCTCATCACGACATTCAATGAGCAGGTCGAGTTAATCAACTCATGCCTGCTCGGAGACAAGCAACAAGAAAGACTTCTGGCCCAGCGGATCCTCGTCACAGATCCAGCAGGACGCCAGCTTATCAATGAAATGGCGCGAACCTATCCGCAGCTAAACGGCCCGACATTTGGTATGGTTGACAAGAATGGCAATTTCGGGATGTGCGGCTGCGAGCTTGCTGATCGAGTTTTAGTGAGGGCGGCACAGCATATTGCAACCGCACATGAGGTTGACGGGGACCTACTGCAGGTCAGGCACTATCGGCATGTGTTGCAATGCGCTTATGAATCATTGAGATCTGCTTCGCCTGCCACAAAACTGGAAATGGAAGCGGGCCATTGCGACCRCTCGATGTCACCCAAGCATCGAAAGCAACTGAAGGAATGCGTGAAAAACCTTATCCGGACGCTGCATTGCAGGGCCGCCATTCAAAACAACGTGGTAGCCCACGCCAGTGCGGTCAACTCGGCACGTCGATTGCCCATACGTATCAAGCAGAGTCATCATAATCAAGAAATCACTTTAGGTACATATGATGATAATATGAAAACCGTTTTCGTACTCAAGGCCGCAAAGCCATAGGTTGGCAAGCTGCGCACTTTGAGAAACAGGAATTGAAGTGCTGCCGTATTTGGTGCGCCCACCCGTCCGGCAAGCTTTTCTGGGGCGAGGGTATAGATGAGAATGGAGGCTGGCGGCCCTGCCGTAAGCTCCTCTTCGATGGTTATCCGGGATTTCGATCGAGGGTCCCGCCGAGTCCATGAAGGCACGCGGCATAGATCAGTTTTTTCACGATTCACTTCCGTTGCTGCGATCAATATATTCGCAATACGATAGCGCTGGCTATGACGGATTTGGCGCACATGATGATGGTTACCTCGGATTTACTCGGAAGACCTTCCACAGACGGCGAATGCATGGCAGCAATATATTTTAACATATATAACACTGCCGGATTAGAATAGGTGAACGCTGAGCCTGCGATTCCTGTTTCTATGTGGGTGCGTGAATGTGGCCGAGGTATAACCTCCGTTCAAGCTACGTTCCAGGCGCGAAGCTAAGGCCATGCGGGGCGATCAGTCTCGATGCGAGTCAACACGCCAAGTCCAAGCTCGTTCAGGTCGTCGATCTTGACCTGGGCCGCCTTTTGATCTGACCCAATTTCGAA
>NZ_JBFUMG010000712.1:0-1936 GCF_054049495.1 Phyllobacterium sp. P5_D12
GACATGGCGGGCAGACCGGAGATGTTGAACCCAAACAAATAGCCGGCATCGGACCAACGATGTAAATATCGTTTGAGATCACCGTCTTCCATCGACCAATAACCGACAGGACGTGGAGTCTGAGTTAAAGTTGGGGTGATGAAGACATCGTACGCGGCAAGGTCTTTCGCGATTTCTTGACTTGCTTTTCTGACAGCCGCGATACCATGAGCATAGTCGATTGCAGAGAGAGATCGACCGTATTCCAATAAGGACCAATTGAAAGGGGCAAGTTCCTGTTGTTCCACCGGTCTGCCGCTGACGCCTGCTAGTCTATCGAAATCGGCCGCAGTTTCCACGGCATTGATGACATTATAGTGCAGCCAAGCCGCTTCGAGGGAGACTGACAATTCGTGTTGTTCCACGTGGTGACCGAGATTTGCGCATAAGCGAAGCGTTGCTTGAAGGGAGTCCATAACCTCGGAAGCGTATGGCTCCCCCCAAGGCTGYTTGAGTGCATAACCAATGCGCAACCCTTTGGGTGGAATCGCCAGCTGGCTCAACCACGGGCTTGTGGGCATGGGTGCTATATAGGGATCTCCGGGTACCGAGCCCGCAACACTATCAAGGTAAGCAGCTGTGTCCCGGACTGTGCGTGTTACGCATAATGTTGCAATGCTACCGTGCCAAAGATCAACGGTTTCTGGACCATACGTGATGCGCCCCCGTGAGGGCTTCAAACCGACGAGCCCACAGCATGATGCTGGCACGCGAATGGAGCCGCCGCCATCCGATGCCTYTGCGAGTGGCACCATGCGGGCGGCAACAGCAGCTCCTGCTCCCCCGCTCGAACCTCCCGGTGTTATCTCTGGATTCCACGGATTTAGTGTAGGTCCGTACAGCCGCGGTTCTGTTCCAATGGACCAGCCCCCCTCCGGCGCATTGGTGCGACCGAGCAGCAGAAAACCGGCGGCCTTGATCCGGCTGACCATATCTGAATCATGATCACAGACGAAATCCCGCATGTAACTAAGTCCGTTCGTCAGACTTGTTCCACGCCACATAGATCCAATATTCTTCAAAAAGAACGGGACGCCACCGAACGATCCTACAGGTTGATTTAAGGCTGCCTTACGTGCCAAATCGAAAGTTTCGATTACCATTGCGTTGAGCCGCGGATTTAGCGCTTCGACAATAGCGATCGCGGTGTCCAATAGTTCCACTGGAGTAACCTGACGCTGGCGCACCAGCATCGCGAGTTCAAGCGCATCGCTTCGTGCATAGAGCTCTGTCAGATCGGAGGTCGCCATGGCCGTAATTCCTCATCGCTCATCATCAGTCGGCATTGTCGCGCAAAGGCCTGACTTGCTCCACCAGCCTGCGGACCCGCTCGATCTCAACGGCGTTCCACCAGACACCATCGAACTTGAGGCTTGAACCAACGAGCGCGCCGTCAAGTTTACGCAAGAGTTCGCCAGCATTGCCTGCCGTAATCCCGCTTCCCGCAATCACGGGTAGCTGTGTTCCGCTGCGCACTGCAGAGATTTCGGTCTCGGGCACAGAGTCTCCAGTACGATTTCCAGTGGCAATGGTTACATCCGCACCGTAGAACTCCGCGTCAGCGGCCTGCTCACCGATCGAACGATCCCCGACGATGGCGTGCGATCCGTGTTTCACATGCACATCTGCAAATATGGCAACATCCTGTGCGTCGATCTGTTTGCGGTAACGCAGCGCCTTCGCGCTTTCTCCTTCGATAATACCCTCGTTGCTGACATAGGCATTTACCCACTGGTTGACGCGGACAAATTTAGCCCCGCTGGCTTTCGCGATCGCAAGCGATCCAATCGAACCATTGGCGAGAAGATTTATGCCAACAGGAACGCCAACATTGCGCGCCACTCTATCTGTAATCACCGTCATTGCCGCGATGATTTCCGGGCCGATTTCATCTGGT
>NZ_JBFUMG010000713.1:0-1930 GCF_054049495.1 Phyllobacterium sp. P5_D12
AAACACCTCTGTCTGCTGGKCGCCCGACGTGAYGCCAACCGCCAAAGCACCGGCCAGAAAACCGGGAAAACCGATAAACCCCTCCGAGCCGAAAAAACGCCCAATCGCTGTTACCGCCGCACTCCCGCCGAAATAGAACAGATAGATGACGAGAAGATCGGGAATGCCGCGCAGTATGGTGGTGTATCCGTCAGCGATAGCCCGTATTGTCCTGCCGCCGGATATCTTTGCCCAAGCGCCGAATGTGCCGATGATCGAACCGATCAGAAAACCGGATATAGCGATGAGAATCGTCATCCAGGCTCCGGCGAGAAGAGCAGCACCCCACCCTCCCGATCCAAAGCTGATGACGTCAAGGAAGCCCGGCTGGTTCATGACCCACAGGATCCGGCTTCATAAAGACGATTGAACGGCATATCTGTGCCCTACTCTTGAAACTGCGCGTTCAATTTCCGCTGAATGTTGGCGTGAGGTCGAGCTTGYTCCACTTTTCCGAAAGCGCCTTGATGACGCCTGCCTCGGCAGCAGATTTGATCGCGATATCGAACTTTTCGCGAAGATCGGCCTCACCCTTGCGCGTGCCAAGCGCCACTTCCGTTGCAAGCATCGCGCCTTTGATAAGAGGGCCAGACATCTGCAGATCCTCATTGCCTGGCTTGGCCAACATCGAGGTTGCGTATACGCCGCTGTCGAAACCCGCATCGATACGTCCTGCCTTCAGGTCGAGATCGCGTTCGGGTGAACTCTTATAGGTGCGGACCGTAACTGCATTGCCAAAATAGGATTGAATAAGTTGTTCCTGGCTCGTCGAGCCGACAACGCCGACAGACTTGCCCTTGAGCTCCTTGCCAATCTCGRCCATCACAGGATCGGCCTTGGCATGATCGTTGAGATTAAGACGCTCGCCTGTCATGGGGAGCGCGGCCACCGTTCCATCCTTGAGGGTGAGGAAACTGGCAACGCCGCTCGCATAGGGAACCGTGAAGTCGACGACCTGCTTGCGCTTTTCATTGATGCCGAGCGTCATGACGAGATCGAACTTCCCGGCGTTCAGACTGGGGATCAGGCTTGTCCATTCGCCGGTGATGAGTTCGCATTCGACCTTGGCGCGCGTGCACAGGTCCTGGATCAGGTCGACATCGAAGCCCGACAATTTCCCCCCGGAGTCGATCATGTTCCAGGGCGGAAAGGCACCTTCGATCCCCACTTTGACATGGGTCCAGTCCTTGGCGTTTGCCGCCGTACCCGTGAATGACAAAGCGGCGACTACGATCGCCAACAGCAATTTCTTCTTCATCTTCATTCCCCTTTATTTGGAGGCCGCAGGGCCTCGTTTTGTTCGCGAACTGTTTTCAGGCCGCGTTCAGATCAGTACCGCCTCCAGTTCCGCATTGGCTTCCTGCAAGGCATGGAAAATGCGATTTCGCGTCTGACGCGCGTGCACGACATAAAACGGCAGCTCGGCCGAACCTTCCGGATGCCGCGCAAGTTGTCTTATCCCCTCCAATGATGGCCAGGCGGCATGCGGCAACGCTGAATCGTGATGGAAGCGCTCGCCGGTCGTATAGTTGAGCGGGACAAGCCGGCGCGAGGCGCGCACAAGCGCCGCATTGATACGCGAAGCATCGGCATCCGTGGCGGTCTTCGATGTCGCAAGCAGGCTTGCCGCATTGTCCCGGAGAGCTGACACACCGGTTTGGAGGGCGCTGATATCCAGCCTGTCGCCGAGCTGCTGCTTAAGGTGCGCGATTTCGTCAGCGAATGCACTGGCGTATGCCGTATAATCATAAGGCAGGATGCGACATCTCAGCAGATGTCGCAGAACCCGAAGAACTATACTCGTATCGCGAACAAGATTCTTCGGATCGATATGCTCCATCGTGTCATGCGGCGTATGCCACCACCAGCCGAGCGCGGCCAACATCTTCAC
>NZ_JBFUMG010000714.1:0-1930 GCF_054049495.1 Phyllobacterium sp. P5_D12
CCCAAGAGTAGCGGCAGCAACGAGGCCATTGTGGCCGCCGCCAATGACTATCGCATCAAATGACGTCATGGGCCGGACTCATATGTTTCGTGCCACGCGACAGATCACGCAGGATTTCAGCTGCAGCGTTGCGTCCGGGTGCTCCCATGACGCCGCCGCCTGGATGTGTAGAGGAACCGCACATGTAAAGGCCGCCAACCGGCGAACGGTATTGCGCGTAGCCGGGGACAGGGCGGTTGAACAGCAACTGATCGAAGGTCAATTCGCCCTGGAAGATATTGCCCTCCGTCAGGCCGACTTCCGCTTCGAGTTCGCGCGGGGTGCGCACTTCCATATGGATGATGCGATCACGGAAACCCGGAGAATAGTCGGCGATCTGCGAAATCACGGTCTCGCCGAATGCATCGCGGTCGGCGTCTGTCCACTCCTTGCCTTCCACCTTGGGTGGGCAATATTGGACGAAGCAGCTCATGAAGTGCTTGCCTGGCGGCGCCATTGTCGGGTCGAGCGTTGTTGGAATAACCATGTCGAGGAAAGGATCGGCCGACCAGCGCCCGGCCTTCCAGTCGTCATATCCGCGCTCCATGCGTTCTACGCTATCGGTGAAGTGCATGTCGCCGCGATAAACGGGGGAATCCTTTGGAAGCGCCGGAAACTCCGGCATGGAATCGAGGGCTATGTTCACCTTGCCGGACGAGCCGCGCATCTTGAAGTTCCTGACGCGTCGCAGGAAAATATCGGGAAGTTCCTTCTCCTCGACGAGTTTGAGGAATGTTCTTTTCACATCGGCGTTGGAGATGACCATCTTGCCGGGGATTTCCTCCCCGTCCACAAGCACGACGCCCTTGGCAGACCCATTCTTGACGAGAACGTGGTCAACCTCGACGCCGGTGCGGATCGTGCCGCCGGAGGCCTCGAACGACGCGGCGAGCGCCTTGGTGACCGCGCCCATGCCGCCACGGGCATAACCCCAAGCACCGACAGATCCGTCAACCTCGCCCATGTAATGATGAAGCAGCACATAGGCCGTGCCCGGTGACATTGGACCCAGCGCCGTGCCGATAATTCCGGACAGCGCGAAATTCGCCTTGATCACGTCTGTCTCAAAATACTCATTGAGAAAATCCGAAATCGACATCGTCCAGAAGCGCAATGTATCGGCCATTTCGGTAGCGCCGAGACCGGCGAATTTCTTGCCGAGATACATCAGTTCGGAGATATCGCGCGGGCGAAAGCTCGTTGGGTCAGCCGCCGTACGCATGAGCAACGGCTGTATGAAACGGCACTGCCTGGTCACGTCGCGCGCATACCGGTCATAGGCTTCGGCGTCGCGCGGCGAGAAACGCGCGAATTCACGGCGATGCGCGTGATGGTCGCGATAATTGGCAAGATAGTCGCCGTCCTGGGTGAACACTGCGCCGCCTTCGTACGAGATGACCTGCAAACCAAAGCGCGGCAGTTCGAGATCGCGCATGATTTCGGGCCGGAACAGCGAACAGACATAGGAGCAGTTCGAATACAGGAAACCCGGGGTGAGAGACCGGCTGGTCGCGGCTCCGCCGATCCAGTCATTCTTCTCCAGCACGAGCACATCGAGTCCAGCGCGCTGCAAATAGCACGCGTTGACCAAACCATTGTGTCCCGCGCCAATGACGATGGCGTCCCATTTCTTCATTCGTTACCCGTTCCCACTGTTCTTGCCCCATAATTCACACGAGAAATAATGGCTTGTCCAGCAGATATTGAATGAATGTTCAACAAATATGATTGCGTTATGGACGACTTGGGTTATTGTTGAGCTGGATTGTTGGCGGTACGCCGTTGACGGAGGCAGAGATCATCCGGACTTGGAAACGATGCAGAGCGAGCTTGACAATGACGGCTTTCACTTCACTCATCGGCATGAAGATGCCGGGCGTGAGTTGCAGAC
>NZ_JBFUMG010000715.1:0-1929 GCF_054049495.1 Phyllobacterium sp. P5_D12
GCTCTGGGCCGCCGCGACGCGCTTCCCACCGAGTATCGGATCGAAGCATCGATGCGGATCGCCGACGCCGGCGTCGCGACCCTTGTTGTAGATCCGGGGACCAACGTCTCCGGTTTCTGGCCTATCCGGTCGGAAGTGGATTTGCGCCCTCTGCTTTTCCATATGCGCGAAAAAGGTGCGCGGTTGTGCCTTCCGGTTATCATCGACAAACAGACGATTCTTTTTCGCGAACTCGTGCGCGGTGCGCCGATGGTCGAGACGGGTTTCGGCACGGTAGGGCCGCCGGAGGATGCTGCAGTTCTCGATCCATCGTTCATGCTGGTTCCTCTAGCCGCTTTCGATGAGCGCGGTCATCGTATCGGCTATGGTGCTGGCTATTATGACCGGGCAATCGCGCGACTGAAGGAGATTGGCGTCAATCCACGGTTGATCGGCGTGGCTTTTGACTGTCAGCAAGTAGAAATCGTGCCTGATGAACCGCATGATGTGCCGCTGGAGGCCGTCCTGACGGAAAGCGGGTTGCGCAGCTTTGGCTAGATCGATAAAGCCAATCAACAATTACGAGCCCCGAAGAACGGGCTCTCACTCAGGATGTGCGCGTGAGATTACTTTTTCTTGGTGATATGGTGGGCCGCTCTGGCCGTACAGCCGTCTATGAGCAATTGCCGGGCCTTATCTCTGATCTGAAACTCGATTTTACAATCGTCAACGGTGAAAATGCGGCCGGCGGCTTTGGCATCACCGAAGAGATTTTCCACGATACGATCAATGCTGGTGCGGACGTCGTCACCACTGGTAATCATGTTTGGGATCAGCGTGAGGCGCTGGTCTTCGCCGCCCGCGAGCAGCGCTTCCTGCGACCTGCGAATTTCCCGCTGGGGACGGCGGGAAAAGGTTCGGGCATATTCCTTGCCAAAAATGGCGCCCGCGTACTCGTCGCCAACATCATGGGCCGGGTTTTCATGCATCCGGATTTGCATGATCCCTTCACGATAGCCGAAGAAATCCTGGCGGCATGTCCGCTCGGTGAACAGGCGGATGCGGTGGTCTTTGATTTTCACGCGGAAGCGACCAGCGAGAAACAGTGTTTCGGCCATTTTGTCGATGGTCGCGCCAGTTTCGTGGTGGGCACTCATACACATGTGCCGACGGCAGACGCGCAGATACTCAATGGCGGAACCGCCTACATGTCCGATGCGGGAATGTGCGGCGACTATGATTCTTCGCTCGGAATGGACAAGGAAGAACCGCTCAACAGGTTCTTGTCCAAGGTGCCGAAAGGCCGGTTTGAGGCGGCCAGCGGCAAGGCGACAATCTGCGGCGTCGGGGTCGAGATTTCCGACCGCACCGGCCTTGCAGAAAAGATCGCTCCCTTGCGTCTCGGTCCGAGACTTGAAGAAACCATTCCATCATTCTGGAAATGAGTTGACCGAAGGAGAGGGCTCACCTAAGTCGAGGCACGCACCTCTATACCATCCGGGCCACTAACCTTAGGAACGACCCCCATGGAAGCGCTACTCTCCTATTTCGATTTCATCTACACGCCGTCAGGCATTATTGCCCTCGTCACGCTTGTCGTGATGGAGGTGGTGCTCGGTATCGACAATCTCATCTTCATTTCGATACTCACCAACAAGCTGCCGAAGGAACAGCAGGCGCGCGCCCGCCGGCTCGGTATCAGCGCGGCGCTGATCCTGAGGCTCGTTTTGCTGTTCACAATTTCGATCATCGTACAGCTGACAGAACCAGTCTTCGAGGCTTTCGGGCACGGCTTCTCTTGGCGCGACCTTATCCTTATCGCAGGTGGTCTGTTTCTGGTGTGGAAGGCCACGAAGGAAATCCATCACACGGTCGACCACGAGGATGCCAAGGAAGATGTCATCGGCAAAACAGTCACGCTGTCCATGGGTGCCGCCATCGTGCAGATAC
>NZ_JBFUMG010000716.1:0-1926 GCF_054049495.1 Phyllobacterium sp. P5_D12
GACCTGCACATCGCTGTGCAAAGACACTCTCCCGCAAATTGACAGGGCCCTTGATTCTACAATCGAAGACCCTCGACGAAGGAGACCATATCGCACCGCACAAGCGCTGTCACCGCCCAATCCGCTGATTTGACGCTTTGTGGACAGAAATTGTCGAGGGCAGGATATACATTACGCACTCCGGGCCACCAGCTTTAGCGCAGGTTCCTTCTCCCGTGTCAGCGCCATGACGCCGAGCGACTGTCCCCTGCCCTTCAGCGCATGCTGGCCGAGATATTCAGCTTTGATGTCGCCGGAAAATTCCAGGCGTTTCGCCAGATCGCTCGAAATCAATATCGGCACACCGAGTGTACGGCTCAGGCCTTCCAGACGTGCTGTCGTATTCACGGTATCGCCAAAATAAGCGATCTTGTGGTGATCCACTCCGACCTCCGCGGTGACAATGGGCCCGCCATGCAGAGCTATGCGCAGACGCGGTACTCGACCGAATTTCTGCAGCCATTTGTCGGCGTCGGCCTCGATCGCGTCGACGATCGCGAACGCACACTTCACGCAATTATCTTGTCTCAGTCCGCGCGCCATCGGCCAGGTTATAATCGCCGCATCACCGACATAATCGTCAATGGTGCCTCGATACTGTCGCACGGGTTTGGCAATAGCCGTAAACAATGCACTGAGAAACTGTTGCGCGCGTAGGTCCCCGAATTCCTCGGCAAAAGACGTAGATCCGACAAGATCGATGAACAGGAACACTCGCTCTTCTTCGATGGGTTTGCGGTACCGGCCAAGAAGCAGACTGGCGAAGACGTCTCGGCCGAGCAGTTCGCGGACGCGGGTGACAAAACTGAGAATCAGCGATACCCCGATTGTGTAAAGCAAGATATCCGCCGGCAAAATGACGGCTTCCCGCCAAGTTATAGCCTTCAGACGCCCCAGGGACCAAAGCAGACCACCGCAGGCCGCGAAAGCCACGCTGACCATCAAATAGAAAACGAGAAGGGAGAAAATAATATAGGCCGGGGTCGAAAGAGATGTGACCCAGGCGTTCAGACGCGGCAGCAGAAGTCCCCGCTCAAAGGCAATGACCGGAACACAGACAAACAGGGCAAAAACGGCG
The DNA here is from genome assembly GCF_054049495.1 of Phyllobacterium sp. P5_D12. NCBI lineage: Bacteria > Pseudomonadati > Pseudomonadota > Alphaproteobacteria > Hyphomicrobiales > Phyllobacteriaceae > Phyllobacterium > Phyllobacterium sp. P5_D12. Next base: position 1,118 of record NZ_JBFUMG010000716.1, read on the forward strand.
CCAATCAGCGACCAGTCATCATAGAATATCGCGCCATAAATCACGCCGCTTACGGCGATAGCGCACAAAACGAATATCCAGAAGCCGAAGGAATATCTGTTCATGATACCAGCATTGTGAACATTGAAGCTTTCCGAATAATTATTGCACGGTATTTCTGTCTGTCATTCGTCCGGCGAGACGGCAGATTTCAGGCAGCTGCCTGCGACACTTTGACAGAAAACGCCCGCATTGCTATCTATCCGCCCCGCCGCTGCCCATCTTGCCGCTGACTCATAGTCGGCCAACTGCAAATTGAAGGACCGTGACGATGCCCGATACCGCCCAACCGCCGAAAGGTACCGCCATCGAGGCGCGGGGCCTCAGCAAATATTTTGGCGATGTCCGTGCTGTCGATGGTATTGATCTTGATGTGCCGCGCGGCATGATATTCGGCATTCTAGGCCCGAATGGTGCGGGCAAGACAACCTTGCTGCGTATGCTGGCGACRTTGCTTCCCCCCGATGCCGGTTCGGCAAAGGTACTGGGTTTTGATCTCAAGCAGTCTCCGCACGAGATACGCGGTTCCATCGCCATGACCGGGCAGTTTGCCTCGCTTGACGAAGATCTGACGGGACGTGAAAACCTGATCCTGCTAGCGCGGCTGTGGGGATTTCGCGGTCAAGCCGCAAAGCAGCGGGCAGACGATCTTCTCACCGCCTTCGATCTTGCAGATGCCTCCGCCAAACAGGTCAAGGATTATTCCGGCGGCATGCGGCGCCGGCTGGATATCGCAGCCTCGCTCGTGGTTACGCCGGGCGTCTTGTTCC
>NZ_JBFUMG010000717.1:0-1924 GCF_054049495.1 Phyllobacterium sp. P5_D12
GTACTCCCCGTTTGAAAAGGCCATTTCTGCTTGATCGGCTGGCGAGTGCGAGCAATCTKGATTTCAATTGTTAGGTTGCAGGCAAAGGCGATCAGCTTGGCACCGGGTCAGCTTTTGGGGCGCACGCTGAAGTCAGCGGACATTTTATCGGAAGCATTGTCCGGCAGCGTACAAAGAAACAAGTACGTTACTGTAACACTGCCGTCCGAGTAGGGCTGTCAGACCTTGGAACAACGAGCGGCTTTCCCAGAAATTTTCTCCATTTTGGTGAGACTTATCAAAAGGTTTCTCACCTCTATGCCTTGCATTCTCCGCTCAACGCGTCACAAATAAGCGAATCTGACACATATACTAGTATGGTGGAGCACGCTGCTATGTGGAATCAGGTCTATAATCCTTTCGACAATTCTGTTCTTTCGACGATGGCAGCCGCAATACCTGTTGTGGTCTTGCTGGGGATGATCGCGTCCAACAAGGTCAAGGTGCACATCGCGGCTATCATTGCGCTTATCCTTGCAAATCTGGTGGCGATCTTCATCTTCACCATGCCTGCCGGATTATCGATCCGCGCATCGTTGCTCGGTGTAGTCACTGGCTTCTTTCCAATCGGCTGGATCGTCCTCAACGTTATCTTTCTCTACCGTCTCACGGTGGAGCGGGGGGTATTCGAAACGCTGCAGAATACGATCGGCGGGGTAACCCGCGACCGCCGTCTGCAGATCCTGCTCATCGCATTTTCGTTCGGCGCGTTCTTCGAAGGCGCTTCCGGATTCGGTACGCCAGTTGCGGTTACCGCCGCGATCCTGATCGGCCTCGGATTTTCGCCGCTCGCGGCGTCGGGTCTTTCCCTGATCGCCAATACCGCACCGGTTGCCTATGGTGCTTTGGGTACACCCATCGCCGGGCTGTCGAGTGTCACCGGCATCGACCCCTTCCTGCTCGGCGCCATGGTAGGGCGCCAGTTGCCGTTCTTCTCGCTGATCGTGCCATTCTGGGTCGTCTGGGCATTTGCCGGATACAAGGGCACGAAGGAAGTCTGGCCCGCAATACTCGTGACCGGCGTTTCCTTTGCCGTGCCGCAGTTCCTGATCTCCAACTTCGTCAATCCATGGATCGTCGATATCGGCGCATCGCTCATCTCGATGGCGTGCCTCATCGGGTTCCTGCGCATCTGGCAACCGCAGGTCATCTGGACATCCGCCAAGTTGCGTATCCGCGATGATTCCGCCAGCCAGGCGCCCCAGGTGAAAGCCTCGAAACGAGAACCGACGCGCGCTGAAGTCTGGGCCTCGCTGACGCCGTGGATCATTGTTTGCGCCGTCCTGCTCCTCTGGGGGACGGACTGGTTCAAGGGAATGGTCAATCCATGGGCAACGCTGAGCTTCGAAGTGCCTGGCCTGAACAATATGATAGCCAAGGTTGCACCGATTGCCGCTACCCCGACCCCGGAAAAGGCTGTTTTTGCCTTCACATGGTTGTCCTATACGGGTTCTGGCATGCTCATCGCAGCAATTATCTCCGGCTTCATCATGGGCTATTCGCCGCTGGAATTGATCCGCAGTTATGGGCGGACTCTCAAGCTCTGCGCCTATTCCCTCATCACCATCTCGGCCATGCTGGCGATTGGTACACTTACCCGGCTCTCCGGCATCGATGCGACGCTCGGTTTGGCCTTTGCGGCAACAGGCGTGCTCTACCCGTTCTTCGGAACGTTGCTTGGCTGGCTCGGCGTGGCGCTGACCGGGTCGGATACGGCTTCCAACGTACTCTTCGGCAATCTGCAGAAAATCACATCGGAACAGCTCGGCCTGCCACCCATTCTCATGGCCGCCGCCAACTCCTCCGGCGGTGTCATGGGCAAGATGATCGACGCACAGTCCATCGTCGTCGCCTCGACGGCCACCAACTGGTACGGCCACGAAGG
>NZ_JBFUMG010000718.1:0-1914 GCF_054049495.1 Phyllobacterium sp. P5_D12
CGACCCGCATCTCAACGAAATAATGGTCAAGCTCTGTGAGGATACGCTCGCTGCCCGGGCATCTAACGTCAGTCCGTTCCGCACGCTGGTCGAGAACACCATCGCCCCGCTTCTTCCTCACGCGGAGGCAAATGCGGCCATTGTGGCAAGGCGGCTAGGCTTAAGCGAACGGACGTTTGCCCGACGTCTGGCCGCGGACGGAGTTTCCTTTGGTGAGATCCTCGACAGCCTGCGTCGTGAAATGGCGCTGAGTTACCTCCAAGAGGGGCTTCAGGCCTCTCAGATCGCCTGGCTGCTCGGCTTTCAACAATTGAGTTCGTTCAGCCATGCCTGCCGTCGCTGGACAGGCAAATGCCCATCGGAACATCGGCGCGCCTACAAGCAAAGATTGGTCGCCTGAACTACGACCTTGCGGCGATGCAAATTGGTCTTTTGCCGGATAGAGGCAGCCAAAGTTTGTCTCTTTAAGCCAATGCTTTGCGCTTTGACGCCAACCCACTTGCAGATTTGACTGTGGCCACAATCTTTCCGTCCGAGTTGAGGAACGGGACAATGGTCATTTTTACTTCATTTCGAGCACGGTGGCACGCAAAGGGTCGGTTATGACCATTGAAAAACCCCGCGAACCGTTAAGCGTTGGTGCCGTCGTCGTCTGGACGATCATCCACCCGCTGTTCGGCCTGATCGCGCTTGCCGTCCGCAACCGCGACCTCGATTRTGGTGAACCTCGGATCACCAAGGAGGTGGAACCGGCGCACCCCATCAACGGCCCTGTTTTTCGGATCATGCTGATCGTCGGCGTCGCCATCCTTGCCCTCCTGCTGCACGTRGGTGGCAAATGACCGATTATRGACAGCAGCGTATTCTTACGCCGAAAGCAGATCGCATTATCGTCGGTAGTYTTTTCGCGTTTTTCGCTATCTCGCTTCTTGGAATTACCTCTTTCCAGAGCCGCCAAAAGCTTTTGTGCCAGCGCCGCCGAAGAGGCTGCGCCGGACGAAGAGGACGACGAGGAGGAGGAGGCCGACGAATGAACCTCACCAAGGAACACCTCGACGCATTGGCACGCCCCGAATTTACCAACGAAGAACTGCAAACGGCGTGGGATGGACTCCTCACGCCTCATGGAAAACGCATCGCGAAGCAACGCGAGCAAGAAAGGAACCACGACAAAATGGCACGCAAGAGCGTCACCATCCGCACAGCAGAACGCCTGATCCGTTCCGCCTACGACTTCGAGGAACTGGCAGGGCGGCTGCGCAGCGAGGGCCATGAGCGTTACGCCGATGGCATCAAGGACATCTCCCGCAAACTGGGCGACATGGGCCACAACCTCAAACTCGACCTCGAAGGCAGGAACGAATGACCCAGCCTCGCGAACCATTGAGCGTTGGTGTCGCCCTGATCGCCGCTGTCCTACTATCAAACGGGAYGGCACAGGCCGCGTCCAGCGAAGCATTCCAGCGATATCAGGGKGCGCATGCCGAGTGCCGCATATTCGCTGCCGAGAAGCACATCGAAGATGCGCGGTTTGATAATTACATCAACGATTGCCTGCTGCTGCGCGGCTTCACTGTCGCCGATCAGAAACGTCTGATCTCTGAAGATGCAGAGCGACAGGTGCAGAATGATGAGTGGCTTAGGCAGGCAAATGCTGAACTGGTCAAGCGTGAACAATGCAAATCGGACCCGAAGTGTGTTCAATGGTGGCCTGATGATACCGCTAAACCAACTGACCTCGACAAGCGGTCGGTCGATGCGTTCCTGAAAACGCTCAAGCCGATCACCAAACCGGAGGTGAAGCAATGAGCCTTCCCAAGGAACCGCTGTCGGTTGGTGCCGTCGTCGTCTGGACGATCATCCACCCGCTGTTCGGCCTGATCGCGCTTGCCGTCCGCAACCGCGACCTCGATT
>NZ_JBFUMG010000719.1:0-1914 GCF_054049495.1 Phyllobacterium sp. P5_D12
CTGCGATTCAGACGCAGAATTTTCAACGCTGGGATGAAATTTGGTTGTGGCGACGCGAAATTGCGCTAGCTGGCGGTCTCTATAAGCGCCGTTTCAACGCCCAGACCGGTGCGATCTGCCACTTCGCGCAAAGCAAAGGATGAGTTTATCTTGGTAACGTGCGGCATGGCCGACAACCAGAATTTATGTATCCGCTCGTAATCCTCTAGATCTTTTGCAGCAATGCGCAAGAGATAGTCATATTCGCCCGACATCAGATAACACACCAATACATTGGGGCACAGTTTTACTGCGGTCTCGAATTCACGCAGCTGTTTGTCCGCCTGTCCGGACAGGGAAATGTTGACGATAACGATAACCGGGTGACCGAGCATCTTGTTGGAGAGACGTGCATGATAGCCACGGATGACGCCCGATTTCTCCAATATATCCAGCCGCCGCGAGCATGCGGACTGCGATAGGCCGACCTTTTCGGCAAGCGTTGCATTCGACATGCGGCCATCTTTCTGCAAGCTGTCGAGAATAGCGATATCAATCCTGTCTAATGACATTGTTCGAACTTTCCCCTTATATCCGGACATTTTACGCAAGGATATTCGAAAAATCGCGTGGCGTCGAGCCGTCTTGGCAAGGACATGCAACGCGATTTGTGCTGTTATATTTGCCTCAAAAGGGAACATCTAAAAAGCTAACAGGAGACGTCATGCGCATCGGCTGCCCAAAGGAAATCAAAAACCATGAATATCGCGTCGGCCTCACTCCGGGCGCCGTACGCGAATACATTGCCCACGGCCATGAGGTCATCGTCCAGTCCGGAGCTGGTTTAGGTATTGGCGCCGACGATGGAGCCTATCAGGCGGCAGGTGCAAAGGTCGTCAAGACCGCCGAAGAAGTGTTCCAGCAGGCAGACATGATCGTCAAAGTGAAAGAGCCGCAGCCTTCCGAATGGGCGCAGCTTCGTGAAGGTCAGCTGCTTTATACCTATCTTCATCTCGCTCCGGATCCGGAACAGACCAAAGGTTTGCTGGCATCGGGTGTCACCGCGATTGCCTATGAAACTGTCACCGACGACCGCGGCGGCTTGCCGTTGCTGGCGCCGATGTCCGAAGTTGCCGGGCGCCTCGCCATACAGGCCGGTGCGACTGCGCTTCAAAAGGCCAATGGCGGCCGAGGCGTACTGCTTGGCGGCGTCCCCGGCGTCCTACCCGGCAAGGTCACCATTATCGGTGGCGGGGTCGTTGGCATCAATGCTGCCATGATGGCGACCGGCCTTGGCGCCGACGTAACTATTCTCGATCGCTCCATTCCGCGCTTGCGTCAGCTCGATGACATTTTCCGCGGGCGTATTCATACGCGCTATTCGACCATCGAAGCCCTTGATGATGAAGTGTTTTCTGCTGACATCGTTGTCGGCGCCGTATTGATTCCGGGTGCTGCCGCGCCAAAGCTTGTGACGCGCGAGATGCTCTCGGGCATGAAGAAGGGCGCAGTTATCGTTGACGTTGCGATCGATCAGGGCGGCTGCTTCGAGACATCGCATGCGACAACGCATTCCGAGCCGACTTACGAAGTAGACGGCATCATCCACTACTGTGTCGCCAACATGCCGGGCGCTGTGCCGGTCACGTCCGCTCATGCTTTGAACAATGCGACTTTGCAGTACGGCCTGCAGTTGGCTGATCGCGGCGTCAAGGCTCTCGTTGACAATCCGCATCTGCGCAACGGCCTCAACGTCCACAAGGGACGCATCACCAACCAGGCGGTTGCCGAGGCGCTCGGCCTCGAGATGGTCGAGGCAAAATCGGCAATAGCAGCCTGATATTGCCGCATAGTATCAAAGCCTTGGCAGGAGCGCTTCGACTGAAGCGCTCCTGCCTTGCCGTCATCCTCGGGCTTGACCCGAGGACCCACATT
>NZ_JBFUMG010000720.1:0-1911 GCF_054049495.1 Phyllobacterium sp. P5_D12
AATATAAGGATTGAAGTAGGTGCCGGCATAGGCAGACAGCGGCAGCGCTGGCAGCGGGGAGGCGGGAGGTGTCCCGTAACGCTTGATCGCGGCCTCGATCGCCGGCCCAAAGAGCTGGGTTGGCGTGGACGTGCTTCACTCCATTATCTTCCAGTATGAATCTTTGCGTACGACCTTGCCGTTGCGAAATGAATAGAAGTCACAACCTCGGACTTCCTTTTTTGCCCCACCGAGAGTGGTGCCTGTGAGGGTCCATTTTGAGATGCCAGTCTCGGTATCCGAATCTACAAAATGCTGTTCATTGCCGTAGTGGACATCGGGCAGGCCCTCAAAGCGCGTTGCCAGCGCTTCGCGTACGTTCCGTTTACCCTCCAAACGAGAACCCCAAGGATCGTTTCCCCGCGGCATTTCCAATGCACAATCATCAGAAAAGAATGTCATGATCCGATCAAGATCGTGCGCGTTGAAGGCCTCACATAGCTCAGTCAGTGTCGATCGAATGTCCATACCGCATCTCCATTCAGTTGGTGTTGCTGGCGATAGAACCGCACCAGCCTGCAGGATTTCATTCGCTCATGTTCCCTATGGGAACTTTGTCCCTCGGATAAGCAGATCATCGTCTATCCTGGGGATGCACTCTTGGCCCACCGTTCGGCTCGGGGTTAATACCTTTAGGCGGCACTCCAGCGACCTGCAGAGTAAAGTCGGAATGCGTCAAACATGCCGCCCCTTGTTCCGTCGGACGATCATGAGAACGATGAGCACCAGACCAATCGCGATCAGCACAATTCCCAACGTCAAGTATTCGGTCGATCCATCTCTATAGCCAACAGCTGCCAGCAGAAAGCCCAATATGATGGCAATCAACCCGCCAAGCTTTTTGAACAATGAGATCGGTTTGTCATCGATTGCAGCCATGATGAACCTCCAACGCTTTGTTTCAGGGATACCATGACCCCCAAACGGTAACTGCATGCTATCAGTGCTCGGGTCGTCGCTCAACGAACGAGCAAGCGAATGTTCGAGGTCGCCGCTAAATACACTTAAAGCGAAGATTCGGGATTCCCCGCAGGTCACAGTCGTAGCCGGATGGTCTAATTTTCCGGTATCRAGATCCTTTCCAGGGAGGGAAGCATGCCAAGGTCTTTCATCAGGGCACTATACCTTTGTCTTGTGCTGTCACCTGTCATTGGGCTCGATATCGCCAACGCCGCCCAGCCTGCTCTTAGCGTTGGGACAAGCCTGAATAGGGGGCGTCCAATCGTTTGCGAGTTAGGTGCCAATCGGTTGAGGCAACGCGGCTTTCACGATGTTTGGCGTGTCGATTGCCGCGGGCGGTTCTTTGTCTATCGGGCATGGCAGGCAGGCCGCCGTTTTGAAATCGCAGTCAATCGCCACAACGGCAGGGTCGTCGACTTACGCAGAATTGGTTGATCTGTCCACAACCCTCGCGGCATTCAAGACATGACGGTTGGGAGTATTAGACCTGAGGAACTACAGAACATCTTCAATCATTCAGTATGTAACTGTTACGTACTGTGCCATCTGCTCTGGCGTGCTGACCTAATCGCATTGAACTAACGGCAAGGGCGGCACCGTCGTTGCTCCGACCATCAATTGTCGTGGAGGAAAGCTYGGGAAAGAATGTGTTTGTATCGCTGGGACTTGTTCTCAGCCTGTTGATGACGCCTGTGGCGCTGCCTACCGCCGCCATTGCCCAGTCCGTCAGCATCACCATCGGCACCAATCTCAACAGAGGCAGGGGAATAACCTGCAGCCAGGGCGAAAGGTTGCTCCGCAATCGCGGTTTCCGCAACATAAGGCGCATGGATTGCCGTGGCCGGTTCTTTATTTATCGCGCATTACGTGGAAATTCCCGGTTCGAGATTGCCGTCAGGCAAAGTAATGGCC
>NZ_JBFUMG010000721.1:0-1899 GCF_054049495.1 Phyllobacterium sp. P5_D12
TTGCACAGGCGGCCCTGCCTATAGCTGTGTGGTCCGGAGAGACCGAAACTGCGCGCCGATATGTTGCGATGCTATCGCGTAATCTTACCTTGCGCGATATCGCCATCTGGCGACCCGTCTGTCATTTCTACGAGGGCGCCGTGAGGAGCATGGACGGCGAAGGCGAGGGTGTTGACACGATGCAACTGGCGATCGGGCAACTCGTTGCCAACAATTTCCTCGTTCGGGTGCCTGCCTACCTCGCCATGCTCGCAGAAGCCGCATTGCGTCATAAACGTATCGCACTCGCGCGTGACAGCCTGAGCGCTGCCTTCGACCGTGCCGAACGCCAAGGCGAATACTGGTCCCAGCCGGAACTGCATCGAGTGCACGGACTGCTGCAGTGGCGGGATGGCGACTTGTCGGGCGCGTCGGAAACGCTGCTGATGGCCGCGGAGACTGCAAGAGAAAGCGGAGCGCTTTWCTTCCGGCTGCGGGCCTCGACGGCTCTGGCGGAACTGTGGGCGAAAACCGACCGGCGGGTGGCAGCAGCCGATCTGCTGTCGCCCATCTGCGCCGAATTCGATAACGTACCGCCGTGTGCGAACGTAGCGAAGGCGCGTCACCTGCTCGAGACCCTCAGGCGATAGTACACAGCCCGGATCAATGGTGCTTCTTACACCACTTCATCCATTCTTGTTCGCGACCAACGCGGGCTCGAGGACAAAGGCGTTGCGGTCGGCCAGATCGTGGATTTTCGACAGATACTCCTTGAAATGCGGCGTCTCGTGGTGGACCGCCACCGCTGCATTGTCGACATAGAGCTCGTCCAGCGCATAACGGTCGGCTTTCGTCTGGTCCCGCCAGATGTCCCATCGCAGATTTCCCGGCTCGGCCCGACAGTGGGGCGCCATGCTGAAGAGCAATGCCTCAAGCTCTTCCGCCTTGCCCGGCTTTGCCAACAAAGTCGCCATAATTTTGATGTGAGCCATGATCCGGATCTCTCGGTCTGCTATTTCGCGCTGCCCGCAGTTTCTATGAAGGCTGCGACCTCCTGCGGATGGGAGAGCATCACGGCATGGCTGCTGTTGATCTCCACGGTTGTGGCGCTGGCCCGCTTCGCGAACGCCCGCTGGAAGGTCGGCGGGATCATCAGGTCTTTGGTGGTGACTATGAAATGCGATGGCTTGGCCTTCCACGCGACCTTGGTGATTTTTGTCTCCACCGCTTCCAGCCCCCACGGTACCTGGGCGAAGGCCATGAAACGTGTAATCGAAGTATCGACATCAGCGGCGAAAGCACCCGGGAATTTTGAAGGATCCACGAGCAGGTAGCCCCCGTGGGGCGGCAGCAGCGGCGCGCCCGACTCTCCCGGCGGTACCGGCTCTTCGGCAAGCGACGCTACAGACTCTCCGGCGTCGGGCGCAAAAGCTGCGATATAGACCAGACTTTGTACTTTCGGATTGTCACCCGCTTCCGTGATGACCATTCCGCCATAGGAGTGGCCGACCAGGATCACCGGGTGTCTTGCCGCGGCAATTACCTGCTGCGTGGCGGCCACGTCGCCATTGAGGCTGATTGTCGGGTTCTGGACGACGAGCACCTCGTATCCTTCATCAGTGAGTATGTCGAACACCGCCTTCCAGCCGGAGCCGTCGACGAACGCCCCATGCACAAGAACAATCGATACAGGCTTTTCGCTCGACTGCGCCAGCGCGGCTGCAGGAGCGATCAAAGACAAGAGCAGGGCCAAAGCAATGCGTATCATAAAACTAGCTCCATTTGATTGAAGGTGTACACGGCGAGGCATTACGCCTCGTATGCTTCACAGCGCTGGACTGACGCGATCGAGTGCTTCGATGAGCTTTGCCGCTATCGGATGGTCAGAGCGAGGATTTTGGCCTGTGATGAGTTCCCGAT
>NZ_JBFUMG010000722.1:0-1896 GCF_054049495.1 Phyllobacterium sp. P5_D12
ATGCAGCATGGCGGAAGCATTCCTCTACAGGCGCTGATCCTGTCTGCGATCTTCATCGCCCTTTGTGGGATCGTCTACACGAGCTTGAGTCTCGGGATCGCCGCAGTGGGAAAGAAGAGCGGCTTCAGCGATTGTCGCCGCAGATGGATTGAAGGAGTAGCAGGCGCATTTTTGATCGTGGCGGCTGGTCGGTTGGCGACAAATTAAAGCGTGGGATTTACACTGCTGTGCCATTCTCTGTGCTCTAATGTAAGCAGAGCAAATTCCCGGGCACGAGGTCTTTAGAGCAATGGTATACCAATGGGCTCTTGGCTGGAAACAATACGATTTGTGTCCATGGCGCAACCAATGGACCAACTTCCAACAGACGCTTGGCACATAGGTTCCGCTTAGAGAACGTCGCGGGATGTTTACGATCGCGGAGAAAAACCGGTGCCTATCAGCAGAATTGATCACGTTCAACTAGCTATGCCAGTTGGCAAGGAGAACGCTGCTCGGGATTTCTACGAGGGTTTGCTTGTTGATGAAGACCTGCCGCAAGCTGGGCATCTCCTTCTTCACCTATCTCGGCGACCGACTTGGGCTGAACAGGCAGGAAAGTTCTCAGCTGAGAATTTTCCTCTTAAAGCACCTGGCTCCCAATACGAGAATCGCCAGGCTGCCTAAAAGTTCTCAGCTGAGAACTTTTATAAAGCTGCACACCAAAAACCGGCAACGTATGGCGGTGTCGCGGCTCATCCAGCGAAACTTGATTTCGGCGATTGCTTTGCTTACGCCTGCGCTAAAACCCACCATATCTACACGGGCGACGATCTTTCGTACACTTATGCGATGCCAGTATTTATTGCCGCCAACTTCGCAGTTTATGGCGAGCCATATACATACCTCATGAGATCGACGCCACCCCAGCCGTCGAGGGTGAGCTATGCTCCGAGTTTTCGGCCAGATCGACTAGATCTTCGGCTGTTACTTCCCACCCGCCGATGGGTACAGATCGCTTGTCTGCCCTGGTCCGTGCTCGATCGGACGCACGATGAAGGCGGTGCGTAGCCCGCATTTGCGGGCCGCGGCAAGATCACAGTTGTGGGCGGCTACAAGACAGACCTCTTCGGGGAGCATCGCCAAAATACCAGCCGTCCGTAGATAGGCTTCCGGTAGCGGTTTGTACGCCCTCACCACCTCAGCACCCAAATCGCGTCCCAAGGAAGTCCGGTCCGCTTGGCCATATTGAGCATCAGGAGGACATTGCCGTTCGAGTGTGTCGCAATGATATATCGCGCTTTCAGGCGTTGTAGGCCCACGATAGAATCTGGCCACGGATCCAATCGATGCCAAGCCAGATTGAGCTCGTCCAACTCCGCACAAGGCATGCTTGTGTGGTCGACGCCATATTCCGTCAATGTCCCTTCCAGATTCTCCCGGTGCAAGACATCCAGCCCCGTGAAGGGTCGCCGACCGCTTCTTACTTCTTCTATCGCTGGGGAATAGCGGAGGCGGCCATGCATCAGCGAATTCAGCGGGATCAAGGTTGACAACACCGTGTCGGGCCAAGAATGCGGCTACTTCTCGCGCCACGCCACTGCGCCAGTCGACAACGGTTCCGAACATATCGAACACCAGCGCACGACCGCCGTCCAATGCATCGCTCTTCAGAGCTCCCTCCTGCTACGATCAGTCCCAGCTCCAGGCCGTCTCAGCGCTCAAGCAGCGGTCTGCGACGAACGGTTTTCCGGCTCCGGACCGGACGGAGCAGACGCATGACTTGCAGCCCCGAAGGTAAGACGCGACAATTTCAATTTTCAAACGGGTTTAGTGCAGACCTTAACTGCTCATCCAGGATCTTTTGAAGAGCCGACAGAAGCTGGTCGCACTTGCCCGCCGGGACAGAGGAGTTGG
>NZ_JBFUMG010000723.1:0-1878 GCF_054049495.1 Phyllobacterium sp. P5_D12
ATCTAGAAGCACGAGATCGATGTCTGAAGATCTTTGGATGTATGCTTTCGCGCTTTCCAAATCGCCTATTTCAACGATCTCGACATCATTAGTTTTTGACGTTAGCGCGAGCTTTAGGGCACCACGGAATAGAGGATGATCGTCGACGATGACAAATGTATATTTCATTATTCAAAAGTCCTTAACGTTAAAAAAATTCAAAGTTCTAATCCAAAAGCCGTAATGCTAACGACTAAAGCCAAATCGACTGATATATCAAGAGCATTTTAGCACGCGTCAAAGTTTTGAATGGAGAAAGCTTGCATGGCGATTAAGCTAGTCTATTCAAATGCCTTGGCAAAACCWCATTCCCGAGCGATTATTCGTTGTGGGGATTATTCTTGAAGGCGGGATGAATGATTACAAATACTCTTTACCCTGAGAACCAACCATATCTGGAACAGATGCTTCAAGTATCGGAATTGCATACCATTCACATTGAAGAATGCGGCAATCCTGATGGAAAGCCGGTGATTATGGTTCATGGTGGCCCCGGGGGTGGGATCAATCCGACGATGCGACGCCTGCATGATCCTGAACGTTATCGGATCATACTTTTCGATCAACGCGGTTGCGGGAAATCGACGCCGCATGCAGAACTGGATGAGAACACGACTTGGGATCTGGTCTCCGATATGGAGCGCATTCGCGAACATCTCGGCGTCGACAAGTGGCAGGTTTTTGGTGGATCTTGGGGTTCTACTCTTGGTCTCGCTTATGCGCAAACTCATCCCGATCGCGTGCGCGCACTGATTCTGCGTGGCATTTTCATGATCCGGCGTTTCGAGATTGAGTGGTTCTATTCGAACGGTGCAAGCATCATCTATCCAGATCGTTTTGAGGCATATCAAGAGCATATCCCTGAAGAAGAGCGCGGCGATATGATTGCCGCCTACTACAAGCGTTTGACCGACCCGGACCCTGCAATCCAACTGGCTGCTGCAAAATTGTGGGCACGCTGGGAAGGTTCGGCCTTGTCGTTGTTGCCTGACCCGGCCCGCGAAGAAGCGTTTGGAAACGACCATTTCGCCATCGCCTTCGCCCGCATTGAGTGCCACTACTTCCAAAACAAGGGCTTCTTCGACACGGATGACCATATCCTACGCAATGCCCATTTGATCCGCGAAATCCCCGGTGTGATAGTGCACGGCCGCTACGATATGTGCACGCCGTTACTCAATGCATGGCATTTGAAGAAGGTCTGGCCGGAAGCTGATCTGCGCATTGTCGAAGATGCCGGCCACGCGGTGAGCGAGCCCGGCATCGTGCATGAATTAATTGCCGCGACCAAACGTTTTGCTACGTAATCCTGCTCTCCGCAATCGGCTCGTGTGCTGGCCGGTTGCATTCATGCAGCGATGTGCTTACGCCTTGATTTGACAACCCAGAGATGCCCGAACGGATCGGTAAGCACTCCGGCGCGATCGCCGCTATCCAGCGTTTCGATTTCATTGCGTAAATTGCCGCCCTCTTCGATCGCGTGGTGCATCACACGATCGACATCATCCACATGAATGTCTAGCATGACCGGCGTTGCTCCAATGGCGTGAACAGATCTTGGACCGCCAAGCGAAGCATCCGCATCGCGTTTGGGATTGGCTCCAACAATCATTACCACCGATGCACCCATGCGCAATTCAGCAGCGATTAATTCGCCATTGTGCAGATAGGGTCGTCCGACTACTTGAGCTCCGAAAACACTTTCGTAGAAATCCAGAGCCTTCTGCTGATCGCCATGGCGCACAAAAAGCCGTATCGATACCTCTCCAATCAGTCTTGGCACTGCAATCATCTCACCGCTCCCAGAGAAGAATTTCAAGCGGTTAAAGTCCATTAAAT
>NZ_JBFUMG010000724.1:0-1872 GCF_054049495.1 Phyllobacterium sp. P5_D12
GGGCCGAGCAGCTGGTCGAACATTGCAAGAGACCATCGACGGGTTCGAACCCTTTCTAAACCCGGCTGGCCAGCAAAAAGCCTTCATAGGTTTTGACAACGACTTGCCAGCAGGCTTGGTGCTTCTGATTGACAACGACCTTGAAAGCCATCCGCACTTGAAGCCATGGCTTGCCAGCCTCTTTGTAGTGCCTGAAATGCGTGGGAAGGGCATCGGAACCGCATTGATCCACGCTGTGGAAAATGCCGCGCGCGATCAAAGGCATGCGGCGCTTTATCTTTATGCGGGCAAGGCCAACTACTATCGAAATCTCGACTGGCAAGACCATGAAGCGCTTAGCGGCGACTACAATGGTTTGATGATCCTCATTCGCAAACTTTGACTACGGCTTGGCCTTCAGCGCTTCGACCATAAGTKTAATGCCCAGCGCTCCCATCACCATACCTGCGCCGCGATCGATCCACTGTTTCAGCCGGATATAGACAGACCGCGCGCGAGAACCTGAAAAAGCAAAGGCAACGACCGCGTACCAGCCGGCTTCGACGCAAAACAGCATCGGCGGCAACGCTAACAGGAGCCATAGCGGCGGCGAAGGCGGCATGAGAGCCGCAAAGATGCTGGCATAGACGATCGACGTCTTGGGGTTGCTAAGCTGTGTGATCAGCCCGAGGAAAAACGCGCGGGAAACGGATATGGCCTTCGCGGTTTCGCCAGCGCCTGACGTCGTCAGTGGTTCGGACGCTCCGCGCCAGATGCGGATGCCGATATAGATCAGGTAGGCTCCGCCAAGCAGCTTGAGAATAAGGTAGAGCCACTCGAACTGCATCAACAATGCCGTGAGACCAAGGACGGCGAGTGCCGCAAATATGGCGCCCCCCAGACCCATGCCCAAAGCCGAAGCGAGACCATGAGTCCGCGACGATGCGATGGCAACGCGTGAGACAAGCACGAAGCTTGGGCCGGGGCTCATCGCGCCAATAAAAATCGTGGCGAGGATGCTGAAAAGAACGGCAACTGCTGTCATGGGGCATTCTCCTTTCACGCAATCTTCGAGCGAAAACCGCCGATCTTATGACCGGCGGTTTCAATGATTAGCAAAGCCTATTTGTACGGGCAGGCATTGTCCGAGAAATAGCTGTGAACCTTGACCTTGCCGGAAATGATATCCGCCTTGGCAGCTTCGACAGCCTTCTTGACATCGTCGGTCATCAGTTTGGCGTTGTTCTCGTCGACCGCGTAGTCGACGCCGCCTTCCTTGACGCCAAGAACATTGACGCCGGCTGTGAACTTGCCATCCGCGGCATCCTTGAAGGCATTGTAGGTTGCAACATCGACACGCTTGAGCATCGAGGTCAAAACCTTGCCCGGATGCAAGCCGTTCTGGTTGGAATCGACGCCGATTGCCAATTTGTCAGCGTCGGCAGCCGTTTGCAGAACGCCGATGCCCGTGCCTCCGGCGGCCGCGAAGATCACGTCCGAACCCTGGTCGATCTGTGACTTGGCGATTTCGCCGCCCTTGGCCGGATCATTCCATGCCGCAGGCGTATCCCCGGTCATGTTCTGGATAACCTTGGCGTCTGGGTTGGTGGCCTTGACGCCGCCAACATAGCCGCAACCGAAATTGCGGATAAGCGGGACGTCCATGCCGCCGATGAAGCTGACGGTTCCGGTTTTCGACGATTTTGCCGCAATCACACCAACAAGATAGGAACCCTCATTGTCATTGAAGACAACGGAACGCACGTTCGGCTTGTCGACTTCCGCATCGATAATGACAAATTTGGTGTCCGGGAATTCCGTGGCAACCTTCTCAATCGCGGCAGCGGCAGAGAAGCCCGCGATAACGATAGGGGAATTGCCATCCGATGCGAA
>NZ_JBFUMG010000725.1:0-1859 GCF_054049495.1 Phyllobacterium sp. P5_D12
TTACTGTAGAGGCCGCGGTCATCGCATTGAACGGCTCGTTCAATGCTCTTCAAAACCGAGATGACAGGCCGTGCTGCGGGTGACCTGGCCTCAGACAACAAAAGAGTCTGGCCGACTAAGTCCTCAAGAGGCGAGCCCCGATGATCGGTATGACTCTCGTCGAGGAAGGTGGTAGCCCAAGGGCTGTAAACCTGGATGAGCAATTTCCAATGAGCGACTTGAAGAGAACCAAACTGGCGGCTACGCGACAACTGAATTGCGTTCAGTTCAAGTTCTTGGAAGCGCCCGCAAAAAATTGACCAAACTTTGCGAGTTCCGAAGGTTCGACATCGGAAACTGCCCAGAATGCCAGCCCCTTCTCTGACCATTTGACAAGATTGTAACCGTCGTAGGAAGCGCTGTTCAAATCCGGATTCGCCTCGGGCCAAATGAACAGATTGATGACATGCGCGTGGCGACGATAGACAAGCGCCGCAACGACTTTCCCCTCAATATAATCGACGCGCCCACCTACCAAAGGGAACCCCTGTGCAGCAAGATCTAATACGGGTGGCGAATAGTCAATTTTGCCATTAAACCATGGCTTTACAGTATGCTGATCGGACGTTTGCACATCCGTCAAATGACTGGCCAACAACGAATGAACGTGACTTGCCACAAGTTCGTCCTGAAGCGAAGCTTCCCTTGGCGGCAAGGAAAGTACAAGGAACAGGCTGGCCGCTATACCAGCGAGCGAAGGAATGTAGCTCCAGCGCTTGATGAAGTTAAGGCAATTGGCGAAAGCTCGGCTGTATCTTATCGCGTTATCTGGCGTGGTCCGTTCCTGAGCGATCGTATGTAACACGCGTTCTCGCACGTTGGGGGGCAGGTCCCAGCTGACGCCATCCTGACCGATGGTGCGCCGTTGCTTCCTGAACTTCTCCAATTGTGCCGAACAATTCTCGCACGTTGCCAGATGCTGTTCGAATGTAAGGGCATGGGCGGCGTCGAGTTCATCATCCATATACCCGTGCATCATGACGATCCAGTCGGGGCACGTTTCGGCGGAATGTGTCATCTTATTCTCCGCCATTGGTTGCGTTTTGCCACAGCTTGCCAAACGTTCGCCGCGCCCGGGCCAAACGCGACATCACCGTGCCGAGAGGCAGGTCGATGACTTCCGCTATTTGCCGATAGGAAAGTTGTTCAAGTTCGCGCAGCACCAGTATTTCGCGCAGATCGTCTGGCAGTGAATTGATGACGGAACGGACGCATTCGGATTGGGACGTGCGGATCAGTGCGATCTCCGGCGTATCATCCTCGGTTGCAATATCCTCGACTGAACCTCCGAGTTCTTCTTTGTCCTCGTGGCCACTCGACAACGGCATCTCAAACCGGCGCTTCCGCTTCGTCTCCTGAGACCAAGCATGGAAGCAATTCCTGACGATAGCAAATATCCAAGAGCGTGCATCGCCGCCCATGTAGCCGTCGAAACTGCGATAGGCGCGCAGGAAAGCTTCTTGCACTATGTCCTGCGCTGCATCGGCGTCGCGACTGAGGTAGCGGGCGAAGTTGTAGGCGGCATCGAGCTGGGGAATGATCGCGGCATTAAAGCGTGCCGATTTATCGCCAAGCGCAGATTGTTTATCGACGGGATCAATTGATGCCGACTGCACCACGAGGGTTGACGCCGAGCTGGTAACCGGTGATGCATCGGCCGCCGCCGGACGGGCATGGTGAAACTTCGCTACTGGCGGGCGAGTCGATCGCCACATCCTTGCCACCAATTGCGAAATGAAATTCGGAATGCACACTGTGGATGAAGATAAGGCTATCATCTTGTTTTCCCGCCTGGTTGGGCAAGTTTTTCAGAGTTGTGC
>NZ_JBFUMG010000726.1:0-1852 GCF_054049495.1 Phyllobacterium sp. P5_D12
GGGTACGAAGATGTCTTCGTATGGGAGCACWTCGCAATCGGTGCTGTCGCTTTCTTTGTACCTGAATTTAAGGCTTCTGATTTCGCGACCATGGCCGAATATGCTGGCGAGGCTATCTGCGGTGAAGCTCGCAGCCTTGTCGCATTTTCGGCAACGGGATCGCACCAATATGCCATGGCGAGCCGCCTGCCCTAATGTTTTTATCGTCTTCGTCATGAGAACAAAATGAGAACATAATCCTAGGTCGTCAAGACCGAAGATGCCGCACTCAGAACTTCACCTTGAAGCCGGTCGTGCCATTGACGCTGTAACTGTCGGCAAAGTCGCTSAGGCTGGTGTTCAACGACACCTCGCCATAGAGCGCGTATTTGTCATCGGCCCAGCTGTATGACCCGCCAGCGCCGACGCCGCCCCAGGTGCGATCGCTYTCATTGGCGAAATTGACACCGGCAAGGTCGACCTCCGAACCGTCGAGGAATTCGTGATAGAGGTTGGCGAGCCCGTAGACATTGCTGCGTGCCATCCTGCCCGAACTGTCCTGCCATGCATTCTGGTAATCGGCGGAGACGCCAAGGCGACCCTTCAGACTGTCGCTCTTGTCCAGCGAAACGTCCGCGCCGAAGGGATCGGTGAAGTCGTCAAAATCGACATTGGAATAGGCCAGCTGTGCTTGTGGCGTGATCGACCAGTTCTCGTCGACGACGATCCGCTTGCCGGTTTCGAGGCTCAACGCGTAGCCGAAACCGTCATTGCCGTTGGTCAGGCTGCGGCCGAGCGTGTCGGAGGTTATATCGCTGTCGTACCAGTTGAGTTGTGTCTGCCCGTCAACATAGAAGCCGTTCTGGCCAAGCCAGGTCAGCGTGCCGCCAAAACCGTAGCCGTCGGTGTCGATGGAACCCTTGCCGAACAGGGAGGAAACGTCGGTTGAAATCTCGCCATACTGGAACGTCACGCCGCCCATCAGYGTGCCGGACTGGTTTTCGTAGAGCTTGCCGTCAAGGCCCGACTGCAACCTCCACGTGTTGTAATCATAGTCTGCCTGCGTGCTAGAGCGGTCAGGATCGACCCGCGAATGCGCGCCGTCGATGCGGGCCCATATGGCCCCCGCATCAATGGTGGCCGTGCCGCCTTCGGAAGGCAAAGGTGCTGCCTCGGGCGTTCCCGGTCCATCACCTTGGGCAATCACTGCACTGCTAGCGCCCGCCCAATAGCGGTTGCCGATGCGCTGCTCCATTGAGCCAACGCCGTTGAGCACCTGCAGGCTCTGGGCATAGGTTTCGTAAAGCGGCGCCCCGGGCTGGTAGAGTGGGCCACTTACTGGCGGTGTCGTCGGCGAACTGGTCGGTGCCAATTGGGAACGCAGGTACCAGTCGCCATCACCAGGGGTGCTCATGCCATTCTTGTTCAATGTATAGCCATAGGCACCCGCCACCACAGCCTGCTGCCCGCCGATCACATAGTCGCCCAGCAGTGAAAATGTGCCATTGGATGCTCCCGCTACATCGACGATCTTGATGCCCTCGACCGTCTGCGCGCCACCGCCGCCAACAGCAAGATTAACGACCTTGACGTTGGTCGTGCCCGCGGTGTCGCCGGTGACGACGAGACGGTCCGTTGGCGAAGCATCGCCGCCAAGCTCGGTCTCGATGACCAGCGTGCCGCCATTGCCGGTGTAGTTGCCGTCGATCGTCAGCGTGCCGATCGAGTTACCCGGCGCAATCGTACCGTCGCTCGTCGTTGTGCCGACCTCGCCAGTGCCTTGCAGCCGCCCGCCTGACTGAACATTCACCGTCCCGCCAAGGATGCCGTTCACCGACAGCGTGCCCGCCTTGATCGTGGTGCTGCCTGCGAA
>NZ_JBFUMG010000727.1:0-1838 GCF_054049495.1 Phyllobacterium sp. P5_D12
TTCTTCAGATAGCTATCCCGGGAAGGAGGCGGACCGATGCAGACACTTTCGTCGGCAAGCCGCACGTGCATGGCGTCGGCGTCGGCGGTCGAGTGGACCGCGACGGTCTGGATGCCGAGCTCCTTGCAGGCGCGCAGGACGCGCAGGGCAATCTCGCCGCGATTGGCTATGAGTATTTTCTGAAACATCATGCTCTCGCTACTCGATCACAACCAGAAACTCACCATATTCGACGGGTTGGCTGTCTGTGACGAGGATGGCGGTAACCGTACCAGAGCGTGGAGACGGTATCTGGTTCATCGTTTTCATGGCCTCGATGATCAGAAGCGTCTGGCCTTCCTTGACCTGTGTTCCGACCTCGATAAAGGCGCGAGCACCAGGCGCGGGGGAAAGATACACGGTTCCGACCATCGGCGAAGGAACGGCATTCTTCGAGGGATCAGCGACAGCAGACGCGACCGGGATAACCGTTGCCGCCGGAGCGGGAGCGGCCCCCGCCGGGGCTTGGGCATAGACCGGAGCTGCGGCCTGCACCGTTATCTGCCGCGATACGCGAATGCGAAGGTCGCCCTGCTCGATCTCGATATCCGTGAGGTCGGTCTCGTTCAGGATTTCCGCGAGATCGCGGATCATGACCTTGTCGATCCCGGTGGTTCTGTTAGCCATGCTTTTTCAAGCCCCTTATACCTGTTTGGCGGTACGCTATTGCGACGCTGCCAGCTTGACGAGTGCGCGCAGGCCCATCACGTAGCCATCGACCCCGAAGCCACATATCACCCCTTTAGCCAAAGGGGAAACGTAGGAGTGATGGCGAAATGACTCGCGCGCGTGAATGTTGGAAAGATGAACCTCCACCAGCGTGACGGCGGCAGCGCGGATGGCATCATGCAATGCGATGGATGTATGCGTGTAGGCGGCAGGATTGATCAACACCAATGCCTTTTGCTCGCCTGCCTCCTGAATCCAGCTCACCAGATCACCTTCGTGATTGGACTGGCGAAACACGATGTCGACGCCCAGATTTTCACCTTCGGCACGGCACAGAACCTCGATATCGCTCAAGGTCGCAGCGCCGTATATTCCTGGCTCACRCTTTCCAAGCATATTCAGGTTCGGGCCGTTGAGGATAAAGATCTGCTGTTTCATGATTACCGCGTGGTTAGCGAATTGGTGGTCCCATATAGACGGCTTATCGGCAAGCGAAAAGCCCGCAAAGCACCCTTATTGCTTGTCCACAAAGGGTTTTGCCAAGCAAAAGTAAATATTCAGGCTATTTGTTGCGAATATGGCTGATCTTTTCGGCGAGGACATCCGCACCAAGCGCGCCGGGCACGACTTCATTGCCCACGACGTAGGACGGGGTTCCGGTAATGCTCAGGCTGTTTGCCAGTTCGAAGTTTTCATTGAAAGCCTTTGTGACTTCGGGAGAGAGCATTTTCTCGCGCATTTGGGCTTCGTTTGCGCCCAGCTTGACCGCGATGGCCATCGCCGACGCTTCGGTTGCACGTCCTTCGCCACCGAGGAGATCACGGTGGAACTCGAGATATTTGTCGGGCATGAGCGCTTTGAACGCCTTGGCGACGATATGCGCGCGTGTAGAATCCGCACCAAGGATGGGAAATTCCTTCATTACGAAGCGCAGGTTTGGATCGCTTTTCAGGAGGGCATCCATGTCCGGCAGAGCTTTTTTGCAATAGCCGCAATTATAGTCGAAGAATTCAACGATCGTGACGTCGCCTTTCGGATTGCCGAAAACCGCATCCATCGGCGAGTGAAAGATCTTGTCCTGGTTTTCACTGATGACCTCTGTCGAAGCTTCCTTCTGCGCGGCTTCCTGC
>NZ_JBFUMG010000728.1:0-1838 GCF_054049495.1 Phyllobacterium sp. P5_D12
ACGTGGTACGTGGTGGTGACTGACGGTCGGGAGAAGCAGCGTTCATGGCCGATGTCATCGAGTTTTCCGGATGCCAACGACCATTTTGGGTTCCCTATTCGCAGGAAACGCCGTCGCCATCGCGGTCAAGCTTACGCAAAATCAGCTGCCCGCTGCGATCGGGAGCTTCGGGTCCATCAGCCGGGCTTGCAACAGAGACAGGGTGAGGTGGTCGCGCGCATTTAAGATAAATTGTGTCGCAATTCGGACATTCGAGTTTGCTGTCCAGTTTTTTGTCAAATCCGTTCCGATTCCTTGCGGTTTGCGCGATATGAGTGTGTACCTCGTGCTCAATTCGGCTTGTGTGGATCGATAGTGTCGGACTCAACAAGAAGAGTTCGCGCTTGACCGCCATGCCGGCCAGTCGACCAAAGTCTCGTTCACCGCGCTCAAAGAAAATCATGATCGTGAGTGCCATACGTTCGGCCATGGATGCAGAAGCGGATCGCGCCCGAGGAATTGACAAGCCCGGCGGTGCGCCCTTCCCAAGATGCGCAGGTCGTCTTGGGTGTAATCGTGGTCAAACGTAGAAAATGGCATAAGTTGCTCCACCTATTGGCGGGAGCAAGCGCCGATGGGCATCTAACGTGCCCGGCGATGTGAGGATTGTACGCCTCTCTGGGTTAGTTGCGAGTCTTCTGGAAAGCCTTGCTGCTCCAGGGCTTTGGATGGTCATGGCCACGGGCGGGATCGCACGTCGTGTATAGGGCCGGTGTGGAATGGGAAGGTAGACTCACCTTCCCATAGCACAGAAGCAGCCTCTATTTATAGACTGGTGCTGCTGCTGGTTCCGCCATTGGCGGAGGAGCTTTTCCTTTGCCGATTGATCCGCAGGCGCTTAAACTTATCACTGTTAGTACGGCAACGACGGTGATCAGAACTCTGTTCATTCGAAGATCCTTTTCATCAAGTTGTAGTRGGCCAACGACTCGAGGCTAACATAGATAGTGTTAAGCGCTAGGCGTTGGGATCGCGAAAGATATGGGTAGTGCCCCGATAGCCACACCTGGGTCTTTTCGGGCCAGGGACCGCGGGCATCTCTTGGCTTCCTTCTCAAGGGACCGCTTCGAGAAGACGGTAGTCGCTGTCGAAAAATCAATCCAGAGGGCAAAGAGGCGAACTATTGTGCCTTTTGGGTCAACTACAATAGGCTGCCGTTTCTCAAATAGGCTGCCGTTTCTCATTTCCGCTTGCGGTATGTCTTGAAACACACCGCAATGCTCCTCCACCTGGGACTATGTTACTGTATCAAACATGCGTGTATTTCGCCCGCGCCTCGTCCCAGAGGAAGTGCGGCGGTGCCGGCAGTTGCGACCGCCACGCGGTGTGAGGATCGCCAGAGGTGGCGTCCCGCGAATGGGGTGTAGACCTACTTGACGTATCTGCAGTGGTGCGTTCTGTCCGCTTTGTTGCTGATATCATTGCCGATTTTAGGCACTTTCCACGGAATATGTCCTCGTCGCCCACCACAATGATCGTCGCAGTTGGCACGAATGCATGGGCGTGAAACTAGCAAGCGTGCAAGTACCATGAGTATCGGTCGCCCTTCGCGACTGTTGGATACAGTAACGTACTTGCTTGTTCGCGCAGGCAAAAGTCATGATCAGGAGACACGGCTTTGCAACGCGACTGTGTGCGACCCCGTTGAAGGTCGCCCCAGCTTCGATGATGCCAACTGACCCAACTCGACACCCGAGGCAAAGGAGACCGGTGATGACGACAAAAGCCAAGACATCCGATCACAGAATCGACCATTTTTTTTCAATGCCGGCAGCACGTGCGGATCGCTGGCGTGATAT
>NZ_JBFUMG010000729.1:0-1833 GCF_054049495.1 Phyllobacterium sp. P5_D12
GACCAGTTGACGCTCCCGACGATGGAAAACAAAAGCAAGATGGCTGCAGCCCAGATATCGACCCGCAAAAAGACGATCTTTGCTCGCACGCCGACTCAGGATGCCTATATGCGGGCGCTCGATCGCTCGGAAATGGTGTTCGGTGTCGGGCCTGCAGGTACTGGCAAGACTTATCTTGCAGTCGCGCACGCAGCCATGCTGCTGGAGCGCGGGCTTGTCGATCGGATTATTCTGTCGCGTCCAGCCGTGGAGGCCGGCGAACGACTTGGCTTCCTGCCGGGCGACATGAAGGAAAAGGTCGATCCCTATCTGCGACCGCTCTACGATGCGCTCTACGACATGATGCCCGCCGACAAAGTGGAGCGGGCGATTGCGGCTGGCGTCATTGAGATAGCGCCGCTCGCCTTCATGCGCGGCCGTACACTCGCCCATTCGGCAATCATTCTCGACGAGGCGCAGAACACGACAGCCATGCAGATGAAGATGTTTCTGACGCGTTTGGGTGAAAACGGCCGAATGATCATCACGGGTGATCCGAGCCAGATTGACTTACCTCCGGGCCAGAAATCCGGATTGGTGGAGGCGCTGAGAATTCTTGACGGCGTCAGCGGGATCGTCACCGTGCGCTTTACTGATGTAGATGTCGTACGGCACCCGCTAGTTGCCGCAATTGTCCGTGCCTATGACAAGGAAGGCGCCAAGCCCTGACACTTGGCGATACTGTCTTGATCGATATCGACATACTGGTTGAAACGGACGACTGGGGCGATGAGTCCATGTTGCGCCATCTGGCGACCAATGCCATTGCCGCTGCGTGGCAAACGCTTGAGCGAGGGGAACAACCGGCAAGCGAACTCAGTCTGGTCTTCACCGATGATGCCGCGGTCAAGGAACTCAACAATGACTGGCGTGACAAGGACAAGCCCACCAATGTCTTGTCGTTTCCAGCTTTTGCGCTAAAGCCTGGTCAGAAGCCTGGGCCAATGCTCGGCGACATTGTCATCGCGCATGAAACAGTGGCGCGCGAAGCTGTGGATGAAGGCAAGCCTTTCGATCACCACGTCAGCCATCTCATCGTTCATGGATTTCTGCATTTGCTCGGTTATGATCATCTTAGCGAGACGCAAGCGGAGGAGATGGAAGGACTTGAACGCAAAGCCCTTGAACGTCTTGCCATCCCCGACCCATATGCGCTATCCGTCATTGACGATCAATTCGATTGAGGACCATGTCTGACACGTCACACCAGAACGATTCTGCCGCCGCTCCCGCAAGGGGAATGTCGGGGCAGGAGAGTGATGCCGAAGGGCAGAGTAGTACCAGAGCGCAAGGTCCAGAAAAGCGCTCGCTTCTTTCCACCATATTTCCATTTCTGCGCGCCCGCCCCGGTACGTCTCTCCGGGAGGATCTGGATGCGGCCCTGGCCGAAAGCCAACATGGAGATACGGCGTTTTCGCCCGAAGAGCGCGCCATGCTGCACAACATCCTGCGGTTGCGGGAGTTGCGGGTCGAGGATGTCATGATCCCGCGCTCCGATATCGAAGCCGTGGAGATTTCCACAACGCTTGGCGACCTGTTGGAGGTTTTTGAAAAATCTGGCCATTCGCGTATGCCGGTTTTCGCGGAAACCCTCGATGATCCGCGCGGCATGGTCCACATACGTGATGTGGTTAATCACATCACCAATATTTCCAGGATCAAACCGCGAAGGGTGGCGGCCCGGGCATCCAAGATTCCTGCTGCTGCGAAGTTCAACCTGTCCAATGTCGACTTGACCAAAACGATTTCTGATCTGAGTTT
The DNA here is from genome assembly GCF_054049495.1 of Phyllobacterium sp. P5_D12. NCBI lineage: Bacteria > Pseudomonadati > Pseudomonadota > Alphaproteobacteria > Hyphomicrobiales > Phyllobacteriaceae > Phyllobacterium > Phyllobacterium sp. P5_D12. Next base: position 1,801 of record NZ_JBFUMG010000729.1, read on the forward strand.
GATGCGGCCAATCCTGTTTGTGCCACCCTCGAT
>NZ_JBFUMG010000730.1:0-1818 GCF_054049495.1 Phyllobacterium sp. P5_D12
AGGCGAACTCCTTTCAGTGGTGTTCCGGGTTGTACTTTTAGGCTGCTGCGCGCAGAGGTTTCTGGCAATTGCCGTTGGCTGCGCTCATCGCAAGTTCATGCACAATGCTGAAGGTCGTGCCGCCAGTACCATTCGCCCCGATTTGGAATGTAACGACACTAATGGCATCGTTGTCTTTGATTCTATAGCGCACGCGCGTATCAGGATCGGCGGAAATCAGATGGAGTTCGAAGGGTGGCTCCAGCGTACTTTTCTCCGGAGCATCGTCCTTGCCCGCGGGTCGCTTCAGCCATTGCGACACATACTCCGGTACGGTTAAAGCTCGCCACACTTTAGATGGAGCAGCCTCCAGTTCATAAGTGAGATTTATGCTCGCATCGGTTTTGCGTGTCATTGATCCATCTCCTTGAGAAGCTGCTTCAGGTCATCCACGCGGCTTGGCCAGAACGCATTGTAGCGGCTAAGCCATTGATGGATGCGCGCTACGCCATCGGGATTGATCCGATAGAGAACATTCCTGCCATGTTTCTGTTCTGCGATCAGTCCAGCCGTGCGCAGGACAGCCAGATGCTGCGACATGGCCGGCTGCGACAGGTCAAACCCTTGCCGCAAGTCCGTGGCGTTCATCTCGCCATCGGCCAGCCGTTCGAAGACGGCGCGTCTTGTCGGATCGGCCAGCGCCTTGAAAAATTCCGTTTCACTCATGCAAATACATAAGCACAGACTTATATAATTCGCAACAGGGACAATATCAAAATATGACAGATCGCAGGCCGTTTACATCTGCCTGATGTGCAATACGGTCACGCGCTTCAGTTCTTCGATATCCTTCGCTACCAGAGCATCGATCATCTGGTGGTGCTCCCGCGACGACTGTTCAATTCGCGCGCGTGTTTTCCACTGTGACACCGGCGCCGACGAAGTCCTTTGGCGGATTTCGGTAACAAGGTTCACCAGTTCGCTGTTGCCGCAGAGCGCAAGCAATTCGCGGTGGAAGGCGAGATTGGCTTCGTAAAGCTCGATCATCGTTCCGTTCATGATGAGATCGTCAAAACGGTGTGCAAGGTCGCGGAGCTTTTTCGTAGTCAGTTCGGAGGCATTGGCAATGATCTTGTCCGCGACCGCCGTTTCAAGGATGACACGAATGTCGCTCACTTCCGTTGCCTGGCGGCCATCGGGCTCGAACACGTGGTAACCGCGATTGGGAACATGTTCGACCAGACGTCTTTGTACCAGCCTGTCAAGTGCGCGCCGCACTTCCGGTCTGGTGCTCTGGTAGCGCTGTTCGAGATCGATCTGTTTCAGCCACACGCCCGGAGCGAGCACGCCAGCAAGAATATCGTGCAGGATCGAATCGGTAACATCGACGACTTTGAGCTGTGACCTTGTTTTCGCTTTCGCTTCACTCATCCGTCTTTCCCCATATTCCGTCGAAATGCATATCTCTTTAGGGCCGTTGTCCCTTACGAGATGTACGCCAGACAATTAATTTTACACAGAGGTTGCGCAAAAAATATTTGTGTCTAAATTGGTGCCAATTTTGGTTACTATCATAAAACAGCCAATCGGGAAATCATGAGAAATTCGGGAGAAGTCTGGGAAATCGTCGCAGCCAAGCGCGATGCGTTCTTTGAATTGAGCGATCGCATATGGGAGATGCCAGAGACGAACTACGAAGAATACCGCTCGTCGGAAGAGCACGCCCACCTGCTCGAAAAGGAAGGGTTTCGCGTCACCCGCGGTATCGCCAATCTGCCCACGGCAGTCATGGGCGAAGCAGGAGAAGGCGGACCAATCATCGCCATTCTCGGCGAATTC
>NZ_JBFUMG010000731.1:0-1817 GCF_054049495.1 Phyllobacterium sp. P5_D12
GCGCTTGAGACCGGCGCCGAACGCTTCCTCAACGCCATAATTTCCATAAATATCCGCGTGATCGAAACTCGTCATGCCAAGATCGATGGCCGCAGCGATAAGCTTTGCCACGCTGCCCGCGCCGGGCTTTTCCGGTTCGTTCAGCAGGCGCCAGGCACCCAGAACCAGCCGGGACAGGGTCAGGCCGCGGGCATTGAGTGCAATACGCTTTTCATAGGACATGGAAAAAACACCTCCGTTGGAATAATCATTGCCTCGATCAGTTTCGTGTGACGCACGGAACGTAGAAATGAGGAGTATTGACCATGTCGGAACAGCGCCCGCCCCTACCTCCATTTACGCACGAAACCGCGGTGCAAAAAGTCCGTGGCGCCGAGGACGGTTGGAACAGCCGCAACCCCGAGCGCGTATCGCTGGCATATACGATCGACAGCTATTGGCGCAATCGTGCAGAGTTTGTGGAGGGGCGCGAGGCAATCGTGGCTTTCCTCACGCGCAAGTGGAATCGCGAACTCGATTACCGGCTGATCAAAGAGCTTTGGGCATTCACTGACAATCGAATCGCTGTTCGTTTCGCCTACGAATACCACGATGATTCTGGCAATTGGTTTCGCGCCTACGGCAATGAAAACTGGGAATTCGACAAAAACGGCCTGATGCAAAAGCGGTTTGCTTGCATCAACGACCTCCCGATCAAGGAATCCGAACGCAAGTTTCACTGGGACCGCTCCGGACCACGTCCAGCCGATCATCCCGGTCTGTCAGACTTGGGACTATAGAGCCTCTTATCCGGCCTCGTTCTGGGCCAGCGCACCCGGAACGAGAACCTCGTCTTTGGCCAGCGATGGCTTTTCGACGCGCAGCACGAAAACAATCAGGCCGATCAGCACGAAAATCCCGCCAAGCACATAAGGCGCGCCGCTAAAGGTGATGGATGCGCCCGGCGCGGTGAAGATCGCGAAAATCTGAGTGAAGATCAGCGGCCCGATAATATTCGTTATGCTGAACAGGCTCGTCATCGCCCCCTGCAACTCGCCCTGCTCCGATGCGGGGACTTTTGCGGAGGCGATACTGCGCATGGCCGGATCAGCGACGCCTTCAAGGCAGGTCGCAACAATCACCACATAGACCAGCCACCCCTGCCAGGCGCTGGCATAACCGAAAAAACCGAGTGTAGCGAAGGCGAGGCCGATGACGGCCGTGCGCCATTCACCATATCTCGACACGATGCGAGGCAAGACAAGCCCCATCACGATTGCAGCACACAGGCCGTAGATGCCAAGTGATATGCCGATATCGCTTTCGCTCCAGCCATAGCGGTAGCTGCCGACATAAGCCCATACCGCCGGATACGACATGTGTCCGAGCGTCAGCATGAAGAAAACGAGCCCGAGCCACAGAATGCCTGTGTGATTGCGCATCTGCTTCAGGGCGCCAAGCGGATTGGACCGCTTCCATTCGAATTTCCGGCGATCCTTCGCGGCAAGCGTTTCGGGTAGAAGGAAATAAGCGGCGACAAAATTCAGAAACGAGATCAGCGCCGCCCCGTAAAACGGTATGCGTGGGCCAAACTCGCCAAGGAAGCCGCCAATGATCGGCCCAAGAATAAAACCAATGCCGAATGCAATGCCAAGCAAGCCGAAATTCCTGGCACGGTTTTCGTCCGTGCTGACATCGGCGATATAGGCGGAGGCTGTGGAGTAACTGCCGCCGCTGATACCTGAAAGAATTCGGCCAATCAGCAGGATGGCGAAGTTTGGCGCGAGCGCGCAAATCAGATTGTCCAATGCGAAGGTAATAACCGACGTCAGCAATAT
>NZ_JBFUMG010000732.1:0-1815 GCF_054049495.1 Phyllobacterium sp. P5_D12
TCATTCAGTATTCTTCGTGCGGTGGGGATTCCTATTGCGGAACAGTTTTGACGGGGGAATACAAAGGCAAATCGATCGGTTCAATGTCCGGCAAGGACGGATCCTACAAGGGCACGGTCAACAAGCTCGACGAAGGCAAGACCTATAACGGCAAGGCAACGGCCAGCGGGAGCAAGCTCTCTCTCTCCGGATGCGTGATGGGCGGGCTGATCTGCAAGAGCGAAAGCCTGACGAGGCAGTAGTCAAGTTCAGGCGCCTGGACCAGATGCCGCTTGGCAATACGACGGAAAATGTTATCTTGTCGTTGGAGCAGGAGGCAGGTTCTCACCCGCCTCCCTTTTCCTAGACTTCTGAAAAGTGAACCCGGATGACAACTTGCCAGCTGGTCCGGGTTCTTTTCAGTTCTAGGGTGACCCTAAACGGCATATACCGCATAGCGCACCTCCAAATCTCGCAGGCAGGGCCTTTGCCATGGTTGAGGTGGCTCATCCTCCTCAATGCACCGGCTGGCTCGGTGCGTTCTGCTTCGCCTACAAGACACCCAACACATGGCTTGCTTTGCCTAATGCGGCAACGAACGCAGGGTTGAATAAATCGCGCCTCTATCCTTGCTGGCTTGTCCTTAAGCCTTTGCCTTCAGATATTCTCGGCAACCAGGCCGGCGACCTTCTTGTGAATACCGTTGCGGCTGTCAGCCGTCCCTTTCGGGTCATATAGATATACGGCCAGAAGAATTGGCTTGCGATTTGGAGGCCAGATGACGGCGATATCGTTGGCCATGCCGCTGTCGCTGGTTCCGGTCTTGTCACCAACGCTCCAGTCCTTCGGAAGGCCGGCGCGCAAGCGTTTGTCTCCCGTCTTGCTGGCCAGCATCCATGCGGTCAGCTGATCGCGTGACGATTTGGATAATGCATCACCGAGAGCAGTCTTCTGCAGATCCTTCAGGATCGCTGATGGCGTGATCGTATCACGGTCGTCGCCAGGCTTCGCTTCGTTGAGTTCAGTTTCGCGCCTGTCCAGCCGGAACGTCGCATCACCGAGGCTGCGCGCATATTTCGTCAGTCCCTTGGGTCCGCCAAGACTGTCGAGAATGAGATTGCCCGCCGTATTATCGCTCATCGTAATGGCAGCCTCGCAGATTGCTTCCAGAGACATGCCCTTGCCGACATTCTTCTCGGTTACCGGCGAATAGGGAACGAGATCGGTGTTTTTGTAAGTGACAATCCGGTCCAGCCGTTCCTGCTCACGATCCACGCGCGCGAGGACTGCAGCTGCCGCTAGAAACTTGAATGTACTGCACATGGCAAAACGCTCGTGCTGGCGATATTCGATGCGATTATCGCTGCCGGTATCGTGTGCCGAAACTCCAAGGCGCGCACCGGCTTCCGCTTCGATTGCCTTGAGCGCGCTGGCGAGGTCTATCCGGCTCTCCGGTGCAGCCTGTATTGACCTCTGCGACAAGGCTAGGGCCGGCATTGCCAGGATTGAACCAATCAGTGCCCCGCGGCGCGTGATACGACCACTCATTTCTCATCTCCATCTCCGACAAATCAGACAGCGAGGATTCCCGCCGCGGCGCAAGCTGATATCCGAAATGGCAATTTCCAAGGAAAATTTGTGGCTCAAAAAAGTGGTGACCGCAAACTTGACCTTTGTGATCCCAACTACTATTAAACCAAAAGGTTATTTAACTACAAGGTTATACATATCATCGGAGGAGAGGGTGAAAAAGACGTATCACGGAAGCTGTCACTGCAGCACTATCCGCTTCGAGGCCGACATCGATATCGACCAGGGTACGAGCAAATGTAACTG
>NZ_JBFUMG010000733.1:0-1814 GCF_054049495.1 Phyllobacterium sp. P5_D12
CTGCAGCATACCGGGGTGGCCAAATGATCTACGGTCAAAAGGCGTAGTCTCCCCTCCAAGACGCTTTTAGCTAAGTTTGCTATGATCAGGGCATCGGCGACCCAAGGAAAATCCGTCCATGAGCAAAGAGAACCCATTCTCCAACGCACTTAAGGCGTCTAGGAAGAAGCCCGTGCATCCGCGCGTAGAACTGTCGAATTTGCGAGATGACCTAGCCGTGATCGAAAGCAGTGAAATTTTCGCCTTGAACAAGGTTGGTAATCAAGATGCTGTCAATGCCATCAGACATAGGATCGCGGAAATAGAATCAATTCTTGGGCGAAGTGACAAATGAGCGACGAACCAATTCGACTGCCCACGCAACGTTCTTACCCTGCCCACATGGAGAAAACGCCAGTCGGGTTGTTTGAGCATTATTGCATGCACCCTGGCTGCAAGTCGTGGGGATCGTTCGGTTTTGACAAGCGCTATGGGCAGGAATGGTATTGCAGCGAGCATAAAGGCGTTGCGGAAGTATAGGGAGCCCGCATGACAAAAGGCGATGATGCGACTGGGGCCGACAAGAAAGCTAAGGAGGCTGCAAGACTGCGTAAATGGCGGGCTGCCAATCCGCTGACTCCCGGACAGAAGGCGAAGGCGGTTGCGAGGGTCCGTAAATGGCGCGCAGCCAATTCGCTGGCTGCCAATCAACCGAGTCCCGAGCAGAAGGCGAAGGCAGCAGCGAAGGCGGCTGCAAGGATACGTAAATGGCGCGCTGCCAATCCGCTGAGTCCCGAGCAGAAGGCGGAGGCAGCAGCAAGGTCCCGGAAGTGGCGGCAGGCTCATAAAGAGCGCTACAACTCGTACATGAAAGTTTTGCGTTCACGCCCGCATTTTTAGCGGCCCAAAGCGTCCCGAAAACTCCAAGGGTAAAGCTGGAGTTCGCGAGTTGCAGCACACCTGTGTCTGCCGAACATGCAGCCAACAACGATCGGAGCGAAGTGCGCGTCCATTAAGTAAGTAAATATCTACACCTACTATGATACTCCATGAAATTGGTCGCCGCCAGCGGGCGCGAAAAGAAGTATCCTTGAGCCATCTGAATCCCGAAGTTCTCCAGATTGCTGGCTTGAGATGCAGTTTCAACGCCTTCAGCAATGATAGTTAAATCATTGTCCGTGATAAGATGACGGAGTGTCAATAGTTTAGCATTCATAGAAGGACTATCCGCATTATCTATGACAGATTTATCGAGCTTTATAATATCAACCGGAACTCTCGACAGGAGAAGCAGATTCGATTGATCCAACATAATGTCGTCGATGGCCACCAGGAAGCGTTTTCCGCTTCGGTTGATGATGGTGTTTAACCCAATACTATCGAGGTGGCCGCGTTCGGTGATTTCGAGGATCAACTTGTCGTCCAAGTCGAACACACCGGCTTGCCTCGCGGCATATTGGATGCCTCCGCGCCCGACGAGCGAGGGTGGCACGTTAATGCTGATGCGGACGTCATTGGTTTGGCGCAACCAGTCGCCGAGTTCTTCGGCGACCTTTTCCATCACCCAATAGGTCAGCACCCCCCCAAGGGTCGTGTCCTCGATCAGCGGAATGAAGCTCAGGGGAGGAATGATATGGCCGTCCCGTCGCCACCGAATGAGTGCCTCGGCACCAACGCAGGATCGATCTTTGAGAAGAATGGTTGGCAGGTACTCCAAAAAGAATTGGCCCTCATCCAATCCGGTTTGAATAGCTTCAGGCGTGATCATGACACCTCCGATGGAAACCGTAATRGCATTCTACACAAGTTTACTCCGGTCAGGGGAAGTATTTGTC
>NZ_JBFUMG010000734.1:0-1774 GCF_054049495.1 Phyllobacterium sp. P5_D12
GCACAGCCAAGCGTGTGGTCTTAACTTTCTCAGTGGTCGAAGTATCCACCGTATCACCCACCCGGAACGACGTTTCCAGCGGCCCGAAGACTGGCCGGAATCGATGAAGTTAGGGGGATATTACGAACAGTTTGCCCGACTAATCAACATAAATAATTATTGACTAATTTTTATAAGTGGCGATGATCGTCCTAGTGGGATCGCCACGAACTAATTTCTGGGAGGGAATTTTCAATGAATATCACCCGTCGCACTCTGCTGTTTACCTCAGCCGTTGGGCTGGCCGCCTCGATGGTCGTTGGCAGCGCGTTGGCTGATGCGCCACCGCTCAAGAAAAAAGATACCTACAAAGTCGGCTTTGCCCAGACCGAAAGCAACAATCCATGGCGCCTGGCCCAGACCGCCAGCATGCAGGAAGAAGCCAAGAAACGCGGATGGCAACTGGTTTATACGGATGCCGCCAGCTCCGCCGCCAAGCAGGTCGCCGACGTCAACTCGATGATCGCCCAGGGCGTTGACCTGATTTTCCTGGCGCCACGTGAGGAAAAGCCACTGATTCCTGCAATCAAGGCCGCCAAGAATGCCGGCATTCCGGTTATCCTGCTTGATCGTAACGTCGACGCTTCGCTGGCCAAGGCCGGCGAGGATTATGTAACGTTTATCGGCTCCAATTTCATCGAGGAAGGCCAGCGTGTTGCCGATTGGCTTGTCAAGAACGCCAATGGCAAGACCACAATCATCGAGCTTGAGGGCACGACCGGTTCTTCTCCGGCCAATGATCGCAAGAAGGGCTTCGACGATGTGATCACCAAAAACGCTGACTTCAAGGTAGTCGCATCGCAAACGGGTGACTTTGCTCGCGACAAGGGTCGTCAGGTAGCAGAGACACTGCTGCAGGCTCATCCGGACGCCAATGTCATCTATGCGCATAATGATGAGATGGCCATTGGTGCTATCTCCGCGATCGAGGCAGCCGGCAAGGTTCCAGGCAAAGACATTCTCGTCCTGTCGATCGACGGTGGCAAGGAAGCCGTTCAGGCGGTTGTCGATGGCAAGATTGCAGCCGTTGTCGAATGCAATCCCCGTTTCGGACCGAAAGCTTTCGACACGGCCACAGCTTATGCAAACGGCGACAAGATTGAAGCCAAGATCATCAATCCGGATCAGTTTTACGATGCCAGCAACGCCAAAGACCTGCTGAGCACCGCCTATTGATTTTGTGGCTCTGCCAGCGCTCTTATAGGGCGCTGGCTTTTCTTTCGGCATTGTATTGCTATGCCGGAGCCTACCGATGCGTTCAGAATTGGCTTTGCAATGAACACCGATAGCCTTTTATCGATGACGGGAATCGACAAGCGCTTTGCCGGGATACCTGCCCTGTCGGGCGCCTCTTTTGCTGTTGGACGCGGCGAAGTTCATGCGCTGATCGGCCAGAACGGTGCGGGCAAATCGACGCTGATCAAGGTGCTGACCGGCTATTACAAGCGCGATGCCGGTGAAGTCGTGTTCGATGGCAAGCCATTCGAGGTCTCCTCACCGCAACAGGCGCAGGCAAGCGGCATCAGCACCATCTACCAGGAAATCAACCTCGTCCCCTATCGATCCATCACCGAGAATATATGCCTCGGCCGCGAGGCTCGCCGCTACGGCCTGCTTGATTGGAAGCGCATGCACCAGGAGGCTGAAGCGCTGCTGCAGCGATTCAATGTGCGCGCCGATGTGCGCCGCCCATTGATGGAATTCAATACCGCCACGCAGCAGATGGTGGCGATTG
>NZ_JBFUMG010000735.1:0-1772 GCF_054049495.1 Phyllobacterium sp. P5_D12
CGGCTGCTCGATCGAAATAGCGGAGCAGTCGTCTGGACAAATAATTACGACAGCATTGTCCAGKTTCAACACATGCTTCAACTCGAAGCCGACATAGCTCAAGCGGTAGCCACAGCGCTCGCCCAACCCTACGGGATAATTTTCCAGACGGATGCTGCCCGTCTTGCACAGTCGCCCCCCGATGACCTGGAGGCATATAAATGTACATTAGCGTACTACCGCTACCGCTCCAATCTCAACCCACAGATGCATACATCTGTGCAGAGTTGCCTGCAGCGGGCAGTCCAACGTTTCCCCAACTACGCGACAGCCTGGGCCCTGCTTTCATTGACCTATCTCGACGAACTTCGCTTTCGATACCGTCTCAATTCGACGGCCCGGTCACTTGACCTTGCGACCGATGCGGCAAGGCGGGCCGTCGAGCTGGATCCCCAAAACGTTCGCGCACTGCAGGCCGAAATGCTCAGTCACTATTTCCAGGGCGAAATTACGGCGGCATTGGAAGTCGGCGCACAAGCGTATGCACTCAATCCGAATGACACCGAACTGGCGGGTGAGTATGGATTTAGGCTTGCGTTGTCAGGGGAATGGAAACCGGGATGCAAACTGATCGCTTCGGCTGTGTCCCGCAATCCGCAGCCATCAGGGTATTTCGAGTCTGCGCTTGCTGTCTGCGCTTATATCGACAAGGACTACATAACTGCCGAGAGATGGGCGAGKCTGGCAGATGTTCGTGCCAACCCAATTTATCACCTCATATTGACAGCAATTCTCGGGCAGCTCGGCAAAACCGAGGAGGCTCGCAGCGAACGGCAATGGCTCGCGGTCCACGCACCCACCTTCGTTGACAATATCCGTCATGAAGTCGCCGTCCGGGTCATTCGCCGCGAGGATCAGTTGCATTTGCTCGACGGGTTCAAGAAAGCGGGGCTCTCCATCCCCGACGAGTGACCCACTTGGCCGCGCAGCCACACGTACCTTCGTCCTGTACTCTATGTATATTACACGATGATACGGGTTCTCCCCCGCAGTGCAGACTATACTTTTGCTTTGTTGAAACGGTCTTGAGGCGGTCTTGCTGCGAATGAACAATCGGATCAAAAGCGGTTCCTCGGGCACTGATAACGATACTCGCCACAAGCCAGAGGAGCTTGAGGGGATATCCAGCCAGTTGGCTACCGAGTGCCAGATCGGCCGCGATAAGAACGCAAATCCAGACGACGGGAGGATCGTGTGATGAACAATCAAAACAACATGTTGCGTGAAGCGGATCTGGTCCGGCATGTCGAGCACAAGAAGCTCGGCAAGGACCGCTACAACAAGCAGATGAAAAAGCTTCAGATCGAGCTGGCGCATTTGCAGGCGTGGGTGAAGAAATCCGGCGCACGCGTCATCATCCTGTTCGAGGGCCGTGATGCAGCCGGAAAAGGCGGCATGATCAAACGGATCACGGAGCGGGTGAGCCCGCGCGTGTTCCGCGTCGTTGCGCTTCCTTCGCCAAGCGACCGGGAGAAATCGCAGATCTTCATGCAGCGYTACATTCAACATTTTCCCGCTGCGGGCGAGATCGTCATCTTCGACAGGAGTTGGTACAACCGTGCAGGCGTCGAGCGCGTCATGGGTTTCTGCTCGGAAAAGAAAGCCCGACGCTTCCTTGAAATCGCACCGGGCTTTGAGGCAGCGATTGTCGAAAGCGGCATCATGCTGCTCAAGTATTTCCTGACCGTCGGCGAGGAAGAGCAGGAGCGCCGGTTCCGCCGCCGCATGGACGA
>NZ_JBFUMG010000736.1:0-1760 GCF_054049495.1 Phyllobacterium sp. P5_D12
GAAGAACGGGTTGCGTTCGAATATGAATTGCTCCGCCGGTGGTGCTGTGGTGTTTCGCCAAGGATCAAGCGTTGGCAGCTTAGGATTCTCCGGCCGGTACGTACGTGACATTTTGATATGTAGGTCAGCCCACTTCTTCACCCGCTGTTCCTGCATCAAAGCGGAAAGCCTGAATTGGTCCTGATATTCCTTGTGGAACTGCTTGAGATAGGCTGAAGGCCCGACGAGGACCAACGGCTGGGGCCCGGCGAGATTTGGCAGGAAATCCGGATTTGGCTTGTCCCAGGAGTAACGGATGGTCCATTCATCGAGAACTTCAAAGCGCGGCAGATTTCCATCGACACGCAACACCATGGAGCCGCCGCCAGGTGTTAGATCCTTATTGAGCAGGACGTCCTCCCACCAATAGCGAAAATCATCGACGGTAAATGGAGACCCGTCCGACCATTTGTGGCCTTCGCGGAGCGTGAAAGTGAACACGGTGTCGTTTTCGGACTGAAAGCTCTCAAGAATATCAGGCTGGAAAACCAGACGTTCGTCATAGCCAATCAGCCGCGCATAACCGTAAATGGTCATGAACCGTATATCTTTGGCGCTGCCGATGATCGTGCGGACCGTTCCGCCATATTGCCCGGGGGTTCGTCCCATTTCCTTGAGGCGCACAATCCGCGGCCGCTTTGGCAATCGTTGGGGAAGGGGAGGTAAACTGCGCGCCCGCAATTGATCCGCAAGATAATCCGGCTCAATATCGCGGTCGGCAGCACTTGCCAGCCTCGGCAGCACCGCGCAACCCAGAGCACCGAGGCCGAAAGTACCAAGGACAGTGCGGCGCGTTACCACGAACGTAACTCCCTTGCATCGGCATTGCGGCGCGCCAGGACGAGATGGCCGCCACCAAGATCGGCTGGAGCTAGTGTCTCACTGTCGCCATCACCGGCGAACTGAGCACCCCAAGAGTGTTGGTCCGAAGCGCCACCCATTTTCAATGTTTCGAAGTCAAGCGGCCTGTCCAGATCGGGAAAAGGCACAGCCGCCAGCAGCGAGCGAGTGTAGGGATGAACAGGGTCACGAAGTATTATTTCTCGCGGTGCTATCTCGACAATCCTTCCTCCACACATGACGGCAATACGGTCCGCCATATAGTCGACAACGGCAAGGTTGTGGGAAATGAACAGATAAGTGAGCCCGAGTTCCTTCTGCAGGTCCTTGAGAAGATTGAGGATCTGCGCCTGAACTGAAACGTCCAGCGCTGAGACGGGTTCGTCGCAAATCAGCAGTTGCGGCCCGAGCGCAAGAGCACGGGCGATACCTATGCGCTGGCGCTGACCGCCGGAAAAACTGTGTGGATAGCGGTTGAGATAGCGCTGGTCGAGGCCGATGGCCTGCATTAGCGCGCGCACCTTCTCCAGACGGTAAGCATTGTCGCCAAGTCCATGGATCTCCAGCGGTTCGCTAAGGATGTTCTGCACTGTCATGCGCGGTGAGAGCGATGAGACCGGATCCTGGAACACCATCTGGATGCGGGTGCGCAACTCCATAAGCTCGTCGCCCTCCGCCTTGAGAACATCGATCTTGCCCCTGCCGTCATCAAAGGTGACGGAGCCGCTGTCGGGTGTGATAGCGCGCATCAATATTTTGCTGACCGTGGTTTTGCCGCTGCCGCTCTCGCCGACAAGACCGAGGCATTCGCCGCGCCTGATATCGAAGCTGATGCCGTCCACCGCTTTGACCAAGGTCTTATCCTGCTTGCCAAACAGGCC
>NZ_JBFUMG010000737.1:0-1755 GCF_054049495.1 Phyllobacterium sp. P5_D12
GTTCCTTGAACCGCTGGAACAGACTCGCCAACAGCCCGCCGCGCCCGATCTCCTCTATTGCTTCGCACTGTTGAAACAGGGCCGGCTCGACTATCTGGTCCAGAAGGCGGTGGAGATGGGCGCAGGCGTTCTGCAGCCGGTGATCACCCAGCATACGCAAGTTTCCCGCATAGGGACCGAGCGAATCGAGACCAACGCGATCGAAGCAGCAGAACAATGCGGCGTGCTAGCGATCCCGCAAACGCGTGAACCTGCAAAGCTTGAAAAGCTGCTTGAGGGCTGGGACAACCAGCGCCGCCTCATTTTCTGCGATGAGGGACATGACACGCACAATCCCCTGCCACTGCTGCAATCGCTTCCGCGCGGCCCGCTTGGTGTCCTCATCGGTCCGGAAGGAGGCTTTTCCGACCAGGAACGCGAAACCCTGCGAAAGCTGCCCTTTGTGACCGCTATTCCATTGGGTCCGCGCATCCTGCGCGCAGATACAGCCGCCGTTGCGGCCCTCGCCTTGATTCAGGCGACGATAGGCGATTGGTGAGTTACAAATACTCTTGATGAGACCATAAGCGAAATTTGCTTGCGCTCCTGCACGAAAACGGTCAATCACGCGCGACGATCTCATCATCTCGGAAAGCACCATCCATGGCGCGCGATACGACAGACGAAACACCGATCACCGGCACCGAAGAACTGGCTGCCTATCTTGCACAGGGATCGAGGCCGGAGTCCGACTGGCGCATCGGCACGGAGCATGAGAAGTTCCCATTTTACACGGAAGACAACAGCCCGGTACCCTATGAAGGACCGCGCGGAATTCGCGCGATCCTCGAAGGCATGAAGTCCAAGCTTGGCTGGGAGCCGATCATCGACGAAGGCAATATCATTGGCCTCGTCGAGCCAACCGGCCAAGGCGCGATCTCGCTGGAGCCGGGCGGACAATTCGAGCTTTCCGGTGCACCGCTTCTCACCATTCATCAGACCTGCCGCGAATCCAACGCCCATCTGGCGCAGGTGCGCGAAATCGCCGAGCCACTTGGCATTCGTTTCCTTGGCCTTGGCGGTAGCCCCAAATGGACGCTCGCCGAAACGCCGCGCATGCCGAAATCGCGCTACAACATCATGTCCAACTATATGCCGAAAGTTGGCAAGGACGGACTGAACATGATGTACCGCACTTGCACGATCCAGGTGAACCTCGATTTCTCGTCCGAAACGGATATGCGCCGCAAGATGCAGGTTTCGGTGAAGTTGCAATCCATCGCGACGGCCCTGTTTGCGATGTCGCCTTTTACCGAGGGCCGGCCGAACGGGCTTCTGTCATGGCGTTCAAACATATGGCGCGATACGGACAACAATCGCTCGGGCGTTCTACCGTTCATCTTCAACGAGAATTTCGGCTTTGCTGACTACGTCGAATGGGCACTCGACGTGCCCATGTATTTTGTCATGCGCCATGGCCGCTATTATGATTGTACCCACGTGACATTCCGTCAATTCATGAACGGCGCTCTGAAGGATTCCATCCCGGAAGGCATACCGAACATGGGCGACTGGACAAATCATTTGTCGACCCTGTTTCCGGAAGTGCGGCTGAAGCGTTTCCTCGAAATGCGCGGCGCCGATGGCGGACCGTGGCGGCGCATTTGCGCGCTCCCGGCTTTCTGGGTTGGGCTGCTCTACGATGCAGAGGCGTTGGATGCAGCAGAAGCCATGACCTATGACTGGACCTACCCGGAAGTACAGGCGCTGCGCGAC
>NZ_JBFUMG010000738.1:0-1748 GCF_054049495.1 Phyllobacterium sp. P5_D12
TTCGAAAAGACCGCTGTGAAACGACTCATCATCTTCAAAATGACGGCTGCCGACGACGACGTCCACCCCTCGCTCCATGAGGCTCACCGAATTCACGCTGACAGTAAGTTCCACTTTCACGGCCGGGTATTCAGTGTTGAAATCGATGATTGCCGGGACGACCAGCCCCTGCCCTACCCCCGGTGTGGTGTGTATCCTGAGATTTCCGATCAATTCACTGCTGAGCCCGCTGGCATCCGCCTTGGCCGCATCGAGTTCCGCGAGTATCCGGACGCAATGTTCGAACAGCACACTGCCGGCATCGGTGAGAAACACCTTGTGAGTCGAGCGGTGCAGCAATGTCAGGGCCAGAGAGTTTTCGAGCTGAGTGACGTGTTTGCTCATATAGGACGGCGACTTTGCGAAGATCTTTGCCGCTTCGGTAAAGCTGCCATACTGGACGACACGTGTGAATATAACGATGTCATTGAGGTCCAGCCCATCGAAACTTGACCGGGCGGCACCAGCAGACTGGCTCGGTTCCTGGGCTTTTGCCATTGCCTGTCAACCGCTGCAGATCATGAAAAGAGCAGCGACTTGATGACGACCGGGATCACACCTGKCGGGTTGATAAATTCGCCGAGATCGACAAAATCCAGATCCTTGAGCTGCACGCCGTCGATGGAAACCAGGTTTGATCCAAGATCGAGTTCTTTCTCGAGAATACGGCCGATCGTCTGCCCGACATCGCCGTCGATCACCAGCACCAGCAGTTCCTCGCGCTGACCTGCCGGTGCCGCTACCGACTTGATGGCTGTAGCCATTGCCAGAAGCCGCGGATAGTCCGGCAATCCGCTCCACGAGAATGCTAGAGCCAGGGGTAGTGAAAGATCCCGGTCCTGACGTTCTGCACTTGCCTTGAAAATCCCTGCGATCTCATCGGCGTCGATGACTTCGGGCAAGCTGGCCCCCAAGTGCACGACGGGAATATTATGAGCAGGCAATGCTTTGATGCCGCTCATATAGAGCGTCTTGCCGCTAACTTGAACGGTGAACTGCGATGCTCCAATGACGGTTGCCCTGATGCGTTGCCCCGCATCGATAACCGGCACGTCGATGCGCGGACCAAGCTGCGCCACGATCTCCTGTGCCAGAGCTCGGGCGATGTCTCCGTGATCCTCGGTTTCATAGCCAAAGATATATTCGGAAACCCCGCCCGAGAAAGTGATGTATGTCGGCGCGACAGCTCTCTCCAAGGCGTCGGTCAGCAGCAATTTCTCGCCGAGATCATCAAGCGGCTGTCCCAGAATCTGATCGACCGCAAGCGCGGCGAGCCGCTTCGTAATGGCTTGGCGGGGCGCTTCATCGGGCAATTCATCACCGGAAATTTCTATACCGAGCGATTGCGCGATGATCCTTGCCGACTCGTCGATGCGAGACCATTTTCCATGCTGGTCTTTTGCCAGCAAACGTCCGCCGACGGCGAAAGCGGCAACGCTGAGGATTTTCCCCTTGTCGATCAGCGCAAGTTTCGTCGTGCCGCCTCCAATATCAACGTGAAGCCCGCAAGCATTGCGTTTTCTCGAGAGAGCCGTAGCGCCCGAGCCGTGTGCAGCCAGGATGGATTCAAGTTTGTGGCCAGCGGTTGCGCAAACGAATTTGCCCGACTCATTCGCGAATATTTCATCGATCGCGCGGGCGTTCGTCCGTTTTATGGCCTCACCGGTCAATATGACCGCGCCTGAATCAACATCGGCCCGCTTGTAGCC
>NZ_JBFUMG010000739.1:0-1747 GCF_054049495.1 Phyllobacterium sp. P5_D12
CCCCTGTTCCGTTCGGTCACATCACGGGTAACCTTGGCAAAGCCGATGAGTTTGCCGGCCTCATCCCGCACAGCATCGATGACGACGCTGGCAGAAAACCGGCTGCCATCCTTGCGCACGCGCCAGCCTTCTTTTTCGTAAGGCCCGGTTTCCCTTGCAGTATCCAGCGCATATTGCGGCATACCAGCGTCAAGATCTTCCTGCGTGTAGAACTTGGAGAAGTGCTGCCCAATGATTTCGGACGGAGCGTAGCCCTTGATGCGTTCGGCACCAGCGTTCCAGCTAACAATGTTCCCATCGGGATCCAGCATGTATATGGCGTAGTCGGTAACGCCCTGAACAAGAATTCTGAACTGCTCCTGGCTGCTCTTCAGTGCGTCTTCCGAGGCCTTTCGTTCAGTCATATCACGCGTAATCTTGGCAAATCCGATCACTTCCCCTGAAGGACTGCGAATCGGATCGACAATCACGTGCGCCCAGAACTGCGTGCCATCTTTCCGCACCCGCCAGCCCTCGCCTTCAAACCTTCCCCCGCGCGCTGCGGTCTCCAACGCACGCGCTGGCAAGCCCGACACTCGGTCCGCATCTGTGTAGATGCGCGAAAAATGTTCGCCGATGATCTCGTCCGGCTTGTAACCTTTGAAGCGTTGGGCCCCTGCATTCCAGCTGCTGATAATTCCGTCGGCATCCAACATGTAAATCGCATAGTCGGTTACAGCATTCAGCAACAGGCGATGCCGGTCGTCCTCCGTCAGGGACGAATTGGAGCGTTCATTTGGGTGCATAAAGTCCCTCTTGCGGTCGCACGGTCAGATTGGGAACGATGCGCTTCGGCGTTTGTTCCCGAGATCTGGCCGCCCTTAACATTGTCTTGCCCTATGCCGACGTTGTCGTGGGTGAAAAGGCATTCATAAACAGGGCTCGTCAAGCGAGGCTTGGCAATCACTACACAACGGTCTTGCTTACGAGTATCTCCGGACTACGGGAGTACCTGCTCGACATCGTAGAGCGCCTAGCACAAACTGCCTCCCAAGAAAGTTGATTTGGTCGCCAATGGCTACTGGGAGGTTAGTTGCGCTGGATAGTAGCCATCGAACACAATGGACGCGCGACGCATTCTCCATTGGCATCGTCACGCTCTGGCGGTCGTACTTCCGTTGCGATTTGTGTTTGGGGTTCACACACAGCCTGCACGCCGAGAATCGAAATCCTCAATAAGAAATTAGCATCCGATTTCCGGTTAAAGGTTTCAAATTGAAATCGTTAGTTAGAAGCGAAACCATTGCTACCATGGTTAACGTATTGTTTATAGGTAATATTTTCCCTATTGAGCAGCTAACTCCTAGTTAGCTTCTTCACAACAGACTGTAATTTATTGCATTTGTTTTGGCGACACTGGCGAGAGCCGTCTAACGTTGACGCGTTTTTCCGCAGGGTCGGAGGTCGTCCAAAGCATTGATTTGGTGAGGTTTTATTTGCATCAAAAGACGTGGCTAAGCGATTATCGGCATTTTCAACCGACCGTTTTCTGGTGACTTCCGGTAGTGTACTAGCGCGCTTTTCTGCCTAGAGTTCCGGAGTGAAAACCCGATCCCACGTCTCATCGACTATCCGGGTGTTTCAGACGATTCCCCAAGCGCGGTAACGTCCCCTGCCCGTCATTTCACGCACGCCAAGTTCACCGATGAGATTTAGCGCCCCGCGTTGGGAAACCTTCAATTCCTTGGCAATCAGAGCTGTTGATACC
>NZ_JBFUMG010000740.1:0-1738 GCF_054049495.1 Phyllobacterium sp. P5_D12
ATTCTCACCGACGATAGCGTGGACTTCTCCGGCATGGACAGTGAAATCCACGCCGGAAAGTACAACATTTCCGTCAAACGCCTTTGTCAGCGCTACAGCTTCAAGAAGGATTTTGCCCATTCAGATTGTCCTGCACTATGCGTGAGCGAGCATCACAATTTGTATGGCCAGAATTTATATCCCGGCCAGGACTGTCTCGCGTTACTTGCACGGATCAAGCGTGGGCTCAAAGTTGCCCCAGCCACGACCGATCCATTCATCGGCATTGTCGGCCACCACTGTCGGAGAATCCGGCAACTGAAGGCGCTTGCCGGGCATATCGTAATCTTGCGTGCCGGGTATTTCCTTCCCCATCAATTTGTAAAGTGCGGCCCGCAGACCGACATCCGCTATAAACGGGGTATAGTTTCCATCAGCGCTGAAGGTTCCGGCTTTGACGGATTTGAATCCGGCATTGGAACCGTCAAATGTGTAATGCCGGATGTGATCGCCACAACGCTTTGCCCGTGCAATCGCAAGCTGCGCGCCCCAAGACGATTCTTCCGCGTGGGAGAAGACAGCGTTGATATYCGAATGCGCCGTCAGGAAATCCTCCATGAGGGGTACCGCCGGTTCGCGTATCCATTGGCCATCGCCAACAGCCAGGACCTTGATATTCGGATACTTGGCCAGGACATTCTTCATGCCTTGATCACGATCCACAGCTGGAGAAGATCCCTTGA
This sequence comes from Phyllobacterium sp. P5_D12, assembly GCF_054049495.1. Taxonomy (NCBI): domain Bacteria; kingdom Pseudomonadati; phylum Pseudomonadota; class Alphaproteobacteria; order Hyphomicrobiales; family Phyllobacteriaceae; genus Phyllobacterium; species Phyllobacterium sp. P5_D12. The sequence goes on from NZ_JBFUMG010000740.1 coordinate 723, forward strand.
GGCCGGTAATGACAACGATATTGCCCTTCCCGCCAAGATCCTTAGCCATGTGCTCAGCGACTTGTTCCGCCATGGTGACATTACTTTGGCCGATAAACAGCGTTTTTTCCGTTGGCACATCGCGGTCCATGACGATAAGCGGTATGCCGGCGCTTTGGACGGCTCTCGCCGCCGGGACAAGGGCAGCCGATTCTACGGGGCTAAGCAGAACGGCATTGACACCGCGGGCCAATAGATCGCGGACATCGTTGCTCTGCTTGGCGACATCGACGTTGCCGTCGAGTATAACAAGCTTGACGTTAGGGTGACGGCAGGCTTCAGCCTGGAGCGACTCCAGCATCGAGACACGCCAGGGATGGTTGAATGCAGTCTGCGAGAAGCCAATGGTAATATCTTTGGTATCTCCACCAATAGCAATCGGACCTTCGTCAAGCGGCAGAACCGATGTGAATGGAAGCTGTTTGTAATCCGCCAAGAGCTGCGTACAGGTCTTCTGCGAGATAGGCTGGGCGTCCTCTGCATATGCGGAAGATGCCGGAGGCAGAATGGCGATTAATAAAATGGTGAGTAAACGTTTCAACATGCTTTGGTTCCCCTTTGCCTTGATGGCGATACATTGATGAACGGTAGTCCTGGAAAGCTTGATACGCTCCTTTTCTTTAGTGGATCGGAGTAGGCTCCTTATCGTTTGGCGAGCCAATTCGTGATGTTGAGCCAGAGTCTGGGATAACCTTCCCACGCAACAAATTCCGGCGGACCCCAGTGAGGGCCACAGTCGGATGAAAAGATGGCGCTTCGTCCGGCTCCKGGTTCACGCACTGCGATGAAGGGCTGGTTACCAAAACGTGCCACAAGATGAGCGTCAGGATGCAAGGTAGATTTATTGAATCCTAGAAAATGCGGCCATTGGGTCAGACCTGCAACCGTAGGATGTGCCGCATCGACGATCTCGGGCCGGATACCCTGCGGCTGTTCACTCCTGTCATCAGAGGCCTGAAGCGAAACAGGCAGAATCC
>NZ_JBFUMG010000741.1:0-1730 GCF_054049495.1 Phyllobacterium sp. P5_D12
GCCGACACCAAGCGGCCCCGTACATAAAGGTACACTTTCTAGCAAATAAATCTTGCGCGTACTCTTTGCGTACACTAATTATGTGTTAGGCAAGCTCTTAGAGGGAAGTGTACAACAATGCACATCATCGGTTATGCGCGCGTGTCCAGTGTCGGGCAGGATCATGCGGGACAGGTGGACCGGCTGAAAGCGGCCGGTGCGACCAAAATCTTCCAGGAAAAGCGATCCGGCGTCGATCGTGAACGCGAAGAGCTGAAGAAGTGCCTGGACTATGTGCGGGAGGGCGACACGCTGCTGGTGACTAAGCTTGATCGCTTGGCGCGATCTGCCATTGACCTGCTCAACATCGTTCAGGAGCTGCAGGCCAAAGGAGTTGCCTTCAGGGCGCTTGACCAAAGCCTGGACATGACAACGCCGGCTGGCAAGCTCCAGCTTCAGGTGCTCGCGGCTGTTGCTGAGTTTGAGACGGCCATCCGGCGCGAGCGACAGATGGAAGGCATTGCACGGGCCAAGGCCGAAGGGCGAACCGGCGGTCGACCCAAGGCGGTTACGGAAACGATTGCCAGCGACATCCAAGCGCGCCGGTCTGCCGGCGAAAGCTTTCGCTCGATCGCGAAGAGCGTCGGTTTCAGCGTGGCGACGGTCCAGAACGTGCTGAAAAGCGCGGCTTCCGTCGTCGACAACGCGAGGTAATGCCGCGGGCACGGTCGCGGCTAGGAACCGCACGGTTATTCGGGCGATAATCCTCAAACGCCGGATCACCCTCCCACGAGACAGAGGAAGCTGGTTATGCCGAGCAGGCCATGCGTCAGCGACACCAGTCCTTGACCCGCTCGCCCTTGTTGTTGACGAAGGCGATGTAGGGCTGCGGACTGGTCGAATGGAACACGGCGACGAAGTGGCCATAGCGCGTCTTGCCCTTGGCTAGATAGGAGCCAGCACCGTTCTTCGCCCAATTGCCGTCATAGCTGTAGGTGTTGGGGCCAACGACGATTTTGCCGTTGTTGAACAGCGATACTTCGTAGGTCTTGCCAGAGGTGGCGGATTGGCAGGTCATCGTCCACTCGCTGCGATCAGGCACGTAGGATGGCTTGGGCAGTACGGGTACAATGGCTGCTGTGGTAGTCGGCGGGCGCATCGCCTCCTCTTTCCGCGTATCGCTGATGAACTCGGAGAAACCCGCCACTTCATCGCTGTTAAGCCACGCCATCTGATCGCCGGGAGTAGTGACCATCTTGGCAATGACGCTGTCAGGCATGCCATAGAGTTTGGCAAGCCGCGCCATTTCAAGTGTTGTTGCCTTGGCTGATTCACCCTCGTATGGCATAACTTCACCGCCTTCCGAGGCTTCTTGATAGGTCGACGCCGAGTGTACGCCGATACGCGCCCCTGCCATATGGTAGCGCTTCGCTCCTGCGGCCCACACCAGCGGGCACATTGAGTTGCAGCGATCACCACTCGCTACGGCAGTTTTAAGGCCGAGCAGATGCACCGCATAGGCCAGCTTTACCCCAGCGCCGACATTGCCACCCGGCGAGTTGAGCAGCAGCGACTGAATGGCGTTGCCCGCCTCATTGGCGGCGGTAACAGCTGCAATCAGTCGCACGTTATCGCCTTCAACGATCTCGCCATCCATGAGCAGTATTTTATCTGAGATAGAAGTAAAGGTTGCAGCATGGCTGGTGCTGGCCAATGCTGCGGCGGCGAAGGCCGCTACAATGCGTTTCATT
>NZ_JBFUMG010000742.1:0-1729 GCF_054049495.1 Phyllobacterium sp. P5_D12
GAATTCAGCTGTGCGTGAGATGTTTCCACCAAAGCGATTGATCTGGGCTATCAGATATTCCTTCTCAAACCGCTCCCGTGCTTCACGCAACGGCAGCGCCATGATGTGCTGGTCCGATTCCGTAGGTGGTTTTGGCAGTGTATCACCAATCTCGGCGGGCAGCAGGTCAGCGGTAATCACCGATTCTGGATCGTCGCCCCGGGCAAGAATGATCAGGCGCTCGATGTTGTTGCGCAACTGGCGAATGTTGCCCGGCCATGAATGCGACTGCAGTACTGCCATTGCATCGGGACCAATCTTTCGCGGCTTGATACCGGCCTGATCGGCGATCTGCCCCATAAAGAACTCGACAAGCGCAGGGATATCGTCACGCCGGTCAGCCAATGGCGGGACGATAACTGGAACGACCGCGAGCCGATGAAACAGATCTTCACGGAAACGTCCCTCGGCAATCATTGCCTCGAGGTTCTGTGCGGTCGAAGAAAGAATACGAACATCGACCTTGATCCGCTTGGTGCCTCCTACCCGCTCGAACTGCTGGTCCACCAAAACGCGCAGAATCTTGTTTTGGGTTTCCCGCGGCATGTCAGCTATCTCATTCAGGTAGAGAATGCCGCCATGCGCTTCCTCCAAGGCGCCGACCTTGCGCTCACCACCATCGGATTCGGTGCCAAATAGTTCGACTTCCATACGTTCCGGTGTGATCGTTGCCGCGTTCAGATTGACGAACGGTCCTTTGGAACGTGTCGACAGGGCATGAATGGCACGCGCGGTCAGTTCCTTGCCTGCGCCGGAAGGGCCTGTGATCATGATGCGGCTGTTGGTTGGCGCAACCCGTTCAATGGTTTGGCGAAGATGATTCATGGAGAGCGAACTGCCAAGAAGTTCGAAGCTTTCGCTCGAGCGCTTGCGCAGGTCGGAGACCTCGCGGCGCAGCTTCGATGTCTCCAATGCCCGCTCGGCAATCAGGATCAAACGGTCAGCCTTGAAAGGCTTCTCGATAAAATCATAAGCACCGCGGCGAATGGCCGAAACGGCCGTTTCGATATTGCCGTGGCCAGAAATCATAACGACCGGGATCTCCGGATGCCGCAGCTTGATCTCGTCCAGGAGCGCCAAGCCATCCAGACGGCTGCCCTGCATCCAGATGTCGAGAAAAATCAGCCGGGGTATGCGGTCGTCTATCGAAGCGAGCGCGCTATCGGCGTCGGATGCGACCCGGGCCTCATAGCCTTCGTCGCTGAGAATGCCAGCCACAAGTTCACGGATGTCGACCTCATCGTCGACCACAAGAATGTCAGATGCCATATTAATTCACCTGTTTTGCCGATTTATCGGTCTCTGCTTCGACCGGCGTAACGGTCTGTGTGGTTGGAAAAGTCATGCGGATCATCGCGCCCCGGCCCCCGTAAAAATCTTCCGGCGCGTCATGCAATTCGAGGTGTCCAGCGTGGTCCTCGACAATCTTCTTGACGATAGCAAGACCAAGTCCGGTACCCTTTTCGCGAGTCGTCATGTACGGCTCCAGCAGCCGCTGGCGATGTTCGCGCGGCAGGCCTTTGCCATTGTCAAGTATCTCCACGACGATCGCCGCATCATCCTGTCTGGATCTGACAAGAATGTGTCCGTTCGCATGAGTCTCTTTCACAATGGATTCAACGGATTCGGCGGCGTTCTTGATGACATTTCCGAAAGCCTGTCCCATCAAACGACTGTCAAACTGACCTAT
>NZ_JBFUMG010000743.1:0-1721 GCF_054049495.1 Phyllobacterium sp. P5_D12
GAGAAAGGCCCCGATGCCTTCTACAAAGGCGCAACTGCAGATGCCATCGTGAAAGCCAGCGCGGCGACAGGCGGCATTCTGGCAAAGGCCGATTTCGAGCAATACTCCGTGCGCGAACTTGAGCCTGTCAAATGCAACTACCGCGGTTATGATATCGTTTCCTCACCTCCGCCGAGTTCCGGCGGTGTCATCATCTGCGAGATCCTGAATGTTCTCGAAGGTTATCCGCTCGGATATCTCGGTTACGGGTCGGCGGAAACCGTTCACGCCATGGTCGAAGCGATGCGCCATGCCTATGTCGATCGCAACACATCGCTTGGTGATCCGGATTTTGTCGATAATCCGGTGAAGAAATTGCTCGACAAGCAATACGCCAAGGAAATTCGCGAGAAGATCAATCCGTTCAAGGCCGGGGTATCGCAGGAACTGATGCCAAAGGGCTTTGGCGAAAGTAAAGAGACGACACATTATTCCATTGTCGACGACGAGGGAAACGCAGTGGCTGTCACGTATACGCTCAACGGCTCCTTCGGCGCAGGTGTCGTGGCTCCCGGAACAGGTATCTTGCTTAATAATGAGATGGACGATTTCACGGCCAAGCCTGGTGCCGCCAATCTCTATGGGCTGGTGCAGGGAGAAGCCAATGCCATCCAACCGAAGAAGACACCGCTTTCTTCCATGAGCCCCACCATTATTTCAAAGGATGGCAAGCCTTTCATGGTCATTGGCAGCCCTGGCGGCGCGCGTATTATCACGATCACGCTCGAAGCCATCATCAATGTCATAGATCACGGCATGAATATCCAGGAAGCTATCGACGCGCCCCGCATTCACCATCAATGGCTGCCGGACAAGGTCTATATGGAGCCTTATGCCCTCTCTGCTGACACACGCAAACTCCTCACCGAGATGGGTCATGATGTCGAGATCGACAAGGACTGGACGATCTGGGGCCAGGCCGCCGGTATTCTGCTTGGCGGCGAGAGCCTCACTGATATCGAAGAAGGCAAAGGCGCACGCTACAACGGCGCTATAGACAGTCGATCGGGATCGGGGCAAGCGCTGGGCTATTGATTTACCACGCTGGCGGACTTCACAGACTGATATCGATCATCCGGCCACGTAGCTGCCGGATGGTCTCGGCATCGGCATTGGCGAATGCAAAGCGCAGAAACTGAGTGTGTTTTGCGCCAAAATATTCGCCGGGAATACTGAGAATTCCGGCCTTCTTGGCGAGATGCTCCGCGACCTCGGTCGACGGCCGGTCTTCGAATGGATGGCGGATGAAGGCAAAATAAGCGCCCATTGCTTCGAGCTTCCAGCCCTCAAGACCTGTCATCACTTCGGACAGTGCCTTGGCGCGAGCTTCGATTTCCAACCGGTTACCAGCCCGCCATTCAACGAGCGCCGGCAACGCCCGCGCCACGGCGCCCTGCGCTGCACGGGGAGCACAGATTTGCAAATTGTCCATGATCTTGGCGATCTCTTCGACGACGTTTTCGCTGGCGGTCAGCGCGCCTAGCCGATGTCCCGGAATGCAGAAGGACTTCGAAAAGCTGTAGAGCTGGATCAAATTTTCCTGCCAGCCCTTCTCCCTCAAGAGACCATGCGGAGCACCGACGTCGTTGGGTAGGAAATCGCGGTAAGTTTCGTCCAGAATCAGCCAAAGTCCATTCTTCCGGCAGACGTCGAAAATAGCTTTCAACTGTGCTGGCGGATAA
>NZ_JBFUMG010000744.1:0-1719 GCF_054049495.1 Phyllobacterium sp. P5_D12
TCCTTCACCTGGCCAAAATACTCCCAGATCGTGACGATGATCAGAATGCCGGTGGTGAGGGAGCCGAGCACCAATGGCGACAGTCCGTCAGCAAAGAACGCAAGCATCGCGCACAGTCCCAGACCGATCATATGAGACAGTGGCGGTCTTYCCGCGATATAGAACTTGAACAGCAGATTCCCGACCAGATAAAGCGCCGTACCACCAATTGACGTCCAGATCGTCGCGGCGTCCGAATGACCCGTCGGATGCGCAAGGATAAGCTCATCCGATACAGCAACGACGATGATACCGGCCACAAGCAGAACGTGAACATAGGTGTAGGCCACGCGAGCGATCCTGCCGGGATCGTCAGTCGCCGCAATCTTGTGATGGCCGGCCGATTGGCCCACATTGAAATAGACCAGCCACATGGCAACAGATGCAACGAAGGTCGTGAGAAATGCCGAAAAGGAGATGAAATTCCATTCCTGATCGGCGAAAGTCGCGCCGGAAACGAGGATGGACTCTCCAAGTGCGATAATGACAAACAGCGCGGCCCGCTCCGCCATGTACTCACCATCGACATCCCACTCTCCTGTCGAAGAGGCCCCAAGGCGGAATGTCCAKAAACCAAGGGCTGGCCCCACCACTTCTATTCCAAGAGCTATTGCCCAAAAGACAAGCCGATGCTCCGGTTCGGCGAAACCGCCGGCAATCCAGAATGAGCCCGACACGGCGAGCCAGATCGTGATCCGCAGGTAGTTGCGGTAATTGGCCCGATTGTGGTGTCGGAGCACCCAAACCATAAAAACCGACCGGCCGAACTGCATGAAGACGAAAGCGCAGGCGAACACCAATCCGCGGGCCTCGAAGGCAGTGGGGATCGACGTCGAAAGCACAAGCCCGGCCAGCATCAGCACGAACAACATTGTGCGCACCGGCGGTGTCGCCGGATCGAGCCAATTGGTGCACCACATCGTGTAGACCCATACCCACCAGACTGCCAAAAGGAGCAGCGCGCTTTCGACGAGCCCCTTGAGGCTGAGATCATGCAGCAGTAGGTGCGATATCTGTGTGATGGCGAAGACGAATACGAGATCGAAAAAGAGTTCGACGAAGTCGACTTTCGCGCTGTTCGCATCGCCGCGCTTGCGGGAGTAGTCTTGAATTGCTCCGAAAAAAGCCACGTTTTTGCCCCAATTTTTCATACGCTTTTYGCTCAAAATGGAATGCTTTTTTCCCGAAGCAGTGCAGGAACGCGAGAGGCAGTTAACCGTATCGGAATGAATATGTCATCCAGGCACGGTCTAAAAACACTGGGAAAGTTGAGGGAATAAGTTCTCAGCTGCGAACTTATTCCTATTCTGTCTCCTGACAAAAGGGCCTTGCCAACGTCTTTTCTCACCCTGTTTAATGCGGTGACCGCAAAATTACAGGATGAAGAAAATGGCTTTCATGGACCGCTATCCGATTATAGTCACGCCACGAAAGGAAGCCTGCCGCGATTTCTGGATCCGGCACCTCGGCTTCGTCAGTGGTTTCGATAGCACCTGGTTTTGCTTGCTTTTGGCAGAAGACCAGTCCGCTTCCATCGCCTTCATGACGCCTGATCACCCCTCTGCACCACCCGGTTCCGAGAGCTTCAGTGGCACAGGCATGTGCTTTGAATTGCAGGTAGAGGATGCCAGAGCAACGTTTGAAAAGATCAGCGCTACCGGTCTGAAAATCGAGTATCCG
>NZ_JBFUMG010000745.1:0-1718 GCF_054049495.1 Phyllobacterium sp. P5_D12
TTCGTAAGGTGCTTGGCGAAGTCRCCAAGGCGGGTCTTCCCGGCAACCATCATTTCTTTGTCACTTTTCTAACCGGTGCGGCAGGTGTTCGCATATCGTCGCGTCTGCACGAAAAATATCCGGAACAAATGACAATTGTGCTGCAACATCAGTTCTGGGACCTGCAGGTTACCGACGTGCTTTTCGAAGTCGGGCTCTCCTTTGGCGATGTACCCGAACGTTTGGTCGTCCCCTTCTCGGCGATTCGCGGCTTCTACGACCCGTCAGTGAATTTCGAACTGGAATTTGATGTCGAGGTCGAAGAGGCAGTTGGCGATAATGATCAAGGCATAACCAGCATTACTCCGATCCCCCAAACCGACAAGCCCAAGCTTGCGACGCCCAGCGCCAAGCCGAAGCCACCGGTGAAAACGGTGAAAAAGCCGGTCAAGGCTGGCGACAAATCAGATACCGAGGGGACCGGAGACAAATCCACCGCGTCCGTGGTGTCGCTGGATTCTTTCCGTAAGAAGAAATAACTTGGCCGAGATCGTCAATCTTCGACTGATCAAGAAGCGCAAGGCCAAAGTGGCTGTTGAGAAGACTGCAGCCGACAACAGGATCCTGTTCGGACGGACCAAGGCCGAGAAGCAATTTGACCGGGAAGCCAATCGCAAGAAAGCACGCTTTCTTGACGACCATCGGCTTGAAACAAAACCTTCCTCTACAGAAGACGATCCGGACGGCAAGTGAGCAGCGTCCGTAAACGCTCGGTCACCATTCGCGGACACCGTACGAGCTTTTCGCTCGAAGACCCCTTCTATGAAATCATTGCATCGATCGCGACTAGCCGCGGCGTGACGCTTGCGGGCTTGATTGCCGAAATTGACGAAAGCCGTGATCGCAGCTCCAACCTGTCATCGGCGTTGCGCATCTATGTGCTGGACTGGGTGAGCAACGACAGCAATAAGCGGCGATAGCCACCTGTTTTGAGTCATCAATCGCTTGCGGAAAAAAATTAGCCTGCCGTGTCGGAACGGCAAGCCCTCATTCGTCTTACAGATAGTGCAAACCGCTATGAAAGGGAAAGCGATGCCTGCCAAACAAAAGATCACCCCCTGCCTTTGGTTCAACGGAAACGCCGAAGAGGCAATGGATTTTTACATGTCCATCTTCGAGGACAGCAAAATTATCAATAGACTCAACTGGGGCAAAGAGGGGGGAAGCAAGGAAGGCTCGCTGCTTGTCGCCACTTTCCAGCTTGCAGGCCAGGAATATATTGCCTTGAATGGGGGGCCGGAATTCCAATTTTCCGAGGGTATTTCGCTCTCCATTGACTGCAGTACCCAAGAAGAAGTCGATAGACTGACGGAAAAACTGACAGCCGATGGCGGACAAATTCGCCCCTGCAGCTGGGTCAAGGACAAATTTGGCCTGTCATGGCAGATCGTTCCCACTATTCTTCCCGAAATGCTGCGGGACAAGGACCATGCGAAAGCCGACCGTGTCATGGCAGCGATGATGAAAATGCACAAAATCGACATCCAGAAGATCAAGGACGCATACAACGGCACCAGCGATTAGAGCCTCGGACGACAATATTGTCGCCCGAGGCTCTAATGGCGTTACTGAATCTTCGGGTCCAGGGACTTGGGCTCGAGCGTTTTCAGGAACTCATCGACTGACTGCTTATCGAGCGCACCAGTGCCCTGCGGCGCCGCTGCAGCGCCACCCGGTCC
>NZ_JBFUMG010000746.1:0-1718 GCF_054049495.1 Phyllobacterium sp. P5_D12
GGAACCGGCAAGGTCGGTGATCATGGCGATCAGCTCGCCGGTCGAAGCGGCGCGGCTGGCAAAAGCATAGCGCGTCACGTTTGCCTTGTGCTGGAACATGATCGTTTTCAACGCGCCGCGGCGCAGAATATTGGTCGGAACAATCGCCACAAACCCGTGGGTACCGGCAGGGGACGCATCTTTCAGCGGCCAGCTTACAAGGGTCACCTTCACGCTCATTGCGGGATCGCCATTAAGAAAAACCGTAGCCTGTTCAGAGGTCAGGCTGCCGATGCCGAGTACAAGAACAAGCGTGTCGTCAATGGGGCACCCAACAACGGTCTCGCCTTGCATCACCACAGGGAGACGTTCCGGGGCTTTACCAGTCTTTATCGGCAAAACGTTTTTGTCGTCTCGAAGCATTCAAATCTGCTCCATGATCAAGGCATGACTGACATTGACAAAATAGCCCCGGCAGCAAAGCCCACAAGAACGAACAAAAGCAAAATAAACGGTTTAACATCGCCACCGGAGCGTTTTTGCAGTGACTCCATGCGCTTTTCCATACCTGCTACGACACCGTCCATTCGCATCAGATGAACATCGAGTTCCGTCAGACGCTGGTTGACGTCGCCACGGAGATTTTCAATCGAATTGCTCACATCGGCGGCGTCGACTGCAGTGCTACCGCCTGATCCATCAATAACCGGCGCAATACGCTGCAATGAGCGCTGGTTGACCTGCAACTGCCGCTGTGCCGCCATCAACATATCGAGCTTATCGAGAATACGCGTCATCGGCGCGGCGATCAGGGCTTCGGCGGCTTGTTCATCAGGTTTTGGAACGCGCAATGCTTGTTCGACACCTGCGCCATTTATGGCAACGACCACCAGTTCACCAGCGCGCATCGCAGCAAATTGCGGGAGCATCACATCGAATGCATGCGCGCCGTCGCCGATACCTGAGCGCTTCAAATCCGGGCGGTCCTTGTCGRCCACAGCTTCTGCAATAGGCTTGCCATCCAAAAGCACGCGAATAGTCAGCCTCTTGGTCGGCGCGGCTGGATCGAAAGCCCAACCGAACAAACGGCCGTCATCGATAGCGTCAACCCGTCCCTTTGTCGGCTCAAGCTTTTTGGCCTGCGTATTGTCCTGTTGGGGAACGGCACTTGGCTGTATTGGCGCCTGTGCCGACACATTTGTTATGATTGACATAATGGTCCTCTCAGGCTGCTTCCACATGCGCCGGTCGCAGTGTCTCGATCAAATCGAGATAGCGCGCAGCCGTCATGTCGATGGTGTCGGGGTGGCGAGCCCCAAGGACAAGAGTCTGGCGTAAGTCAGCATCTTCAGCGATACGTCGCATGGCGGCCGCCAGCGCAATTGGGTCATTAGTCGGGACGGTCAGACCGTTGACGCCGTCTTCAATCATTTCGGCCATTCCACCGATATTGCTTGTGATTACCGGACAATCCTGGCTTTGCGCTTCCTGGATCACCAGCGGTGCATTTTCCCACCAGATCGAAGGCATGATCGCGCAATCGACTGTCGCGATCAGACCAGCGATATCTTCCCGCCGGTAAGCGCCACGGCGCTGCACGCTGGGTGACGTTTCAGCGAAGAGGCGATCTATATCAGCAACGAAACTTTCACTCTGGAACGGCGCGGCGCCGTGGACACGCAGCTCGAATTCGAAATCCTCGGAAATCAGCTGCTTTGCTGCTTCGAGCAGGACAGTCG
>NZ_JBFUMG010000747.1:0-1709 GCF_054049495.1 Phyllobacterium sp. P5_D12
TAGCCGTTCGCCGCTGATTGAGCTTCCAGTGCTCCCAATCACGACGGCGGTAACATTGTCTTTGCCACCGGCGTCGAGTGCCGCATCGAGTAGCGCCGCCGCAGGGCGACGCGTGTTCCTCAGCAGGATGTCCGTGATCTCTTCGTCGTCGAGCATATCGGTCAGGCCGTCAGAGCAAGGAGCAGAAGCGTATCATTGGCGAGCCTCACCTTCTCCACGTGAGCCTGGATAGGTCGCCGACTAAGGGTCCCTCCGAGCGATTGGGTTAGCGCATGACTGCGCGTTCTGAAGCCACTCGATCGGCTTTGAAGTGTGTCGTCACGACTCCGCCACATCAGCTTATCCCCGTAACCAAAAAAGCGAACGGGCGTACCTCGAAGGCCCAATGCGATATTTGCCGTATCGAACTCCAAGCCCCAAGATGGTGCTTCCTCACCTTTCCGGCTTGTCACATGGATAGAGCTACGTGCGAAGATCATTGGGCTCCACTACCAGTAGCGGCTGGATCTACCCAAGGTCCAGCGAGTGGCTCGACCGCGCAATCTGCTGGTGCTGCACTGAAACCAGAGGCTTTAAAGGCCTCAGCGCAATCATGGTACCTTTTTGCAGTAGCTTCGGCACCAGCATCGAAGACAATCTGTCCTGGCCGCATCCATATAGGTGAATTTGGGCTATGCGGGTTCTTTGATGTCTGAGTCGCCGCGGTTGCGATTTGGGCTAACGTCGCCGCAGTTCCACTGAAGCCGCGATCGATATGATTATTCACAGCCAGACGGTGGCAAGTTACGCAGGACAAGCCTCGATCATTGGGCGCGAGGGCCGTCTGAAGCGACCAACTCCTATTAGAGGCGAAATCAAGGCCGACATACTTAACARGCGTATTTAAATTTTGGAAGCCATCGGCCGTGTTTGGCATGGCATTTGGGGGTGTCTTCAGTTGGGCGATATAATTCGACCTTATGAAGCCGCCGTTATCGTGGCAGGCGGTGCATCCGATTGCTTCGGTACCTTCTGGACTTATCCAATGGCTTTGGTTGTCGCTCCACTTAACATCTTCTCCCGCTGCAGGGGAAGGAATGTTGTTGCCCGGTAAATTAGTCAGTGCCTGATAAAAACAGACTGCCCCATTCTTCTTGTTGTACTGGATGATGGCGATATCGTTGTACTGAGTTCCTTCAATAGGGAGCCCTACCTTGCGACAGTGGGCAACGGCCACCGCGTCCGCGCTCCGTCCTGGCAAAACCTGAAAGCGACTGCCGGGATCGCATTGACTATTAAGCACGTTAGGGTAGTCACAGGACGATCCTGCGGGCTGTGTGCCTTGTCCAGGGACCTCAACTCCATTTCCGCACGTAAAGGACGGTATGCTAATGCCGGTGGCTCTTTCACATTTTCCAGCATATTCAGCGAGGTTGTCGCTTTGGCCGGTGCGGGAATCCATCACTACCGTGCGGCTCAACCAACTCCGGAGTGATTGATAAAGTATAGAATCTTGCTGCGCTTGAGTCACCTCTTGTGCAAAAGCGATTTGACTAACGAATAGGAAGGCCGCTAACGTTGTTGAAGGTCTCCAGACGTTCGAGGCAACAGAATTTCCTGCTATTTCAGTACTATGGACTCGTCGGGTGAAGCGCACAAACTTATCCCCTCTTGAAAAGGAAGTTCATCGTAGCAGTACTATTGTAGTGCATACGAATTTCGAACAAGTT
>NZ_JBFUMG010000748.1:0-1707 GCF_054049495.1 Phyllobacterium sp. P5_D12
CGACCCCTCCGTCATCCTCGGGCTTGACCCGAGGACCCAATTGAGAGGGTCAATCACAGCGCAGCGTTCTTGTCTCACGAGAAAGTGTGGGTCCTCGGGTCAAGCCCGAGGATGACGGAGAGGAAGGCGAGTTTCAGTCAAACCCTGAAATGCGCTAGCGGCAGGCGCGATGTCCGCTCCGGCGTTGCATCAGATCGAAATGGAAATGTGTGCGATGAAACCTGTCATAGCCGGGACCAAGAACCGTCGAGAAGTAATCGCAGGCATCCGAGCGTACGGTGTTCAGCAGTCCGCGCTGGCGGAATGAAAACCAGCCGGGCTTTTGCACCTGGATATCCTTGCCATTGTTGAGCGTGATCTTCGAAATGTCGAGCGCATTCCCCTTGGAATGTTCCGACATGCTTCTCCCGCGCTGGTTGCTCATCGTGCGGCAGGAATAGCTCGATGCCTGATGAATCGTGTTGATACCGGAAAGATAACGCAGGCGTGTTGAGGGTGCGAGATCGCCTTTGACCCAACGTGCGAAAGCAAGTGTCATCTGGCAATTCAGCGTGGCACTCGGCTTGAGCCTGATGCGTCCACTGGCAAATCCGCTGACGGTCAGCGGGTGGTCGATCTTGCAGACGCCCCCGTCATTGATGGGTTCCCGCTCCTGAAACACAACACCAAGCTGTTTGAGCTGGGTACGACAGGCAATGTCACTGCCAGACATGGCGAGCGCACTTTCGCTGCGCGCGATGGGATCCCTGATCCCGCCCGCGTAGCCGTAGCTTTCGGCGTCGTCGGAGGCCGGTTCGGATTCCGGTAGTGAGTAGGGCTTCGGCTCTGCGACTTGCGGAGCCTCCGGTACGATAATTCTATCCTGTTGCGGTTCGGCGTCCGGTACGGAAAGGACTTCGGGCCGCTGTGTGGCGAATTCGTCCGACTGCGGGGGCGGTTGCTGCTGGGGTTCCTCGGCGGTGACCTGCATGCTTTCTTCGCTTGCAAGCGATTGGCTGGCAACTGACGTGTCCCCGCTGCCAACATCCGCCATGGGTCGCCGCACATCGCCCATGCCGCAACTGCTTAGCGCTGTCGACGTGAAAAGGACAAGCACGATCGAAACCGCTCTAAAACGCGCGGCGGACGACAACGCAATACTCATGTCACCACATCCCCTTTGCCCCGTTACGCAGGCGGATGCAGCTAAAAATAGAGGCAAATTGTAAAGGAATGGTCAGCGTCTCTCTTAAGACCTTCGTCGAAAATGTGATCCGATGCTGGTTGATCCCGGCTTGATTTTGCTGCAATCACCGCGGCAACTGTTTTTCCATCTCCTTCCTCCCGGAAACTATCCATGACATCTCTGTTTTCACCCTACCTCATGCCGATCTTCCTGCTTGCGGCGTCAAATGTGTTCATGACTTTTGCCTGGTACGGCCATTTGAAATATCCGATGGCGCCGCTCACGCTGGTGGTTTTCATCAGCTGGGGTATTGCGCTGATGGAATATTGGCTGGCCATTCCTGCCAACCGCATCGGTCACACGGTTTATACGACAGCCGAGCTGAAAACGATGCAGGAAGTCATCACGCTCGTAGTGTTCAGCCTGTTTTCAGTATTTTACCTGAAGGAATCCTTCACCTGGCAGCACGTAGCCGGTTTTGTGTTGATAGCCGGCGGCGCAACCCTGATCTTCAAGGCCTGAGACTTAAGGGGTCCTGACCC
>NZ_JBFUMG010000749.1:0-1702 GCF_054049495.1 Phyllobacterium sp. P5_D12
CCCCAATATACCTCGCCTTGCCGGACTTCACGACTTCATGGAGAGCTTCCAATGTCTCTTCGATAGGCGTTTCGTAGTCAAAGCGATGGATCTGGTAGAGGTCGACATAGTCAGTGCCGAGGCGCCGCAAGCTCGCATCGATTTCCGCGAAGATGGCTTTGCGGGAAAGGCCTGCGCCATTCGGCCCTTGGCGCATCCGGCTGTTCACTTTTGTGGCGATAACAACTTCTTCGCGCGTACTGAAATCATTGAGCGCACGGCCCACAATCTCCTCGCTCGAGCCGTCTGAATAAACGTTTGCCGTGTCGAAAAAATTTATACCAAGTTCCAGCGCCTGCTTGATGAATGGCCGGCTTTTTTCTTCTGAAAGCGTCCAAGCATGGCTGCCACGATCAGGCTCACCGTAGCTCATGCACCCGAGACATATACGCGAGACTTGCAAGCCAGTGTTTCCGAAACGTACATATTCCATCTCAATTCTCCATATTTAGAAAGTCTAAGCACGAACGTTGGAGCCTGTTACAGGCGGCGCTTGCCAACGCGGCAAATGGACGATGTCTCCGACAGTCGTAAGCCGTTTTGTTAATTTTGAAATGGCGATGTGAACCTGTAACGACAAATTGACGACAGGTTAGTCCCGACACGGATCCTGCAATTGTGGGTGAGTGTTGAATATTCCGTGTTGAACCGAGACAAAACGTTGCATTTCCGCCACAATGTGTTGCATGAGTGCCACGTGTTGGGAATCACGACAGCAATGCTCTTATCGAATTCGGTCAACCTATCTGGAAATTCGGCAGCTGGCGCAACGAGCGGCGGCATACAAAAGTTTTATTCAAGGGCCGGAATTGCCACGGTTGTTCTCGCGCTCCTTACGACGGGCGTCACTTTTCTGATCCTGACCGGAATGACGCCGATCCACCCGGACAGCCAGACTACGTTGTTGCTTACAAGTATCAATGCGGCTCTCATCGCGGCGCTCATGATGCTTATTGGACGCGAAGCCTACCGTATTGCTCGCGCCAGAACACGCGGGAAAGCCGCATCTCGCCTGCATGTGCGTTTAATCGTGTTGTTTTCGCTCGTCGCCGCCGTGCCTGCAATGATCGTCGCTATTGTCGCGTCCATTACACTCGATCTCGGACTTGACCGCTGGTTCGAGATGCGGAGTACGACCATCGTCAATTCGTCGATCAGTCTCGCCAATTCCTACATTCAGGAAAGCGCGCGCAATTTGCAGGGCACAACGCTGGAAATGGTCAATGACCTCGATGGCCAGCGCACGCTTTATAATCTCGATCGCAGCGGCTTTACCCGTTTGCTCACCCAACAGGCGCTGGGGCGGGGGCTTCTTGCTGCATCACTTGTCAGATCGAATGGTGAGACCGCTGTACGCGCCGACATCAAGACCGACATCGCCATACCTGCAGTAGCAAGGTCGGTATTGGAGACTGCATCGGACGGCAAACCTGTGCTGATTCCGCCAGAACAAACCAATCTTCTCAGTGCAGTCATCATGATGCGAGAAATACCGGGTCTGTTTCTTTATACCGTCAGGCCCGTCGATGCGGACATCCTTAGTTCGAGCCGATTGATGGAGAAACGAACCGCTGACGAGCGAGCATCCGCCGGCGACGGGGTCCCCACGCAGATCCTTTTTGCGCTGCTGTATTTCGGCCTGACCCTGACGCTGCTCCTATCG
>NZ_JBFUMG010000750.1:0-1702 GCF_054049495.1 Phyllobacterium sp. P5_D12
CGCGTAGACCGCGGCAGAGACGGTAAGATAAAGCACGAYCGACGCGATTGTCATTACGCCAAGTGCCGGGGAAGTCCGCGCCGTGTCCCTAGCAACTCGGCTGTCGCTCTTGTCTCGGGCGTCCGGAATGAGAAGCAGGAGCGGCGCGAGTACGAGGATCACGCCCGCAATCAGCGCGAAGACGCCGCGATGCGCGAAAGCGGCAGTAAGGTGCCCGCCCATGGTAAAGAGAGCGACGCTGGTCAAGGCCCAGACGACCTGAAAGTAGCCGTAGACTTTGTCGGGGTTGCTGGAACGGGAGCAGACGATGGAGAGTGACACGGCATAAAGCGCGCCCTCACCGATACCAGCGAGGCCGCGCAGCAGGGCAAGTGACATCGCTGACGCACTAAAGATCGATACGCTTTGGGCGAGCAACGTCAGTACGACGGCGAAGAGGGCGACGCGCCGATAGGAGAACCGGGGCAGAGCGGGTGCAATTGCGATCGCGGTGACGGCGAGGGCAAGGAGTTCAATGGAGGCGATGAGGCCAGCCTCGCGTTCCGACAGCGAGAGACCGGCCATCAACCCGCCAATCACAAAAGGCGACATCTGCGGAACCAGCCCGCCGATCACCTGCGCGGCGGTCGCACCGACAACGAGGGACACAGGATCGCGAGGCATCGAAGAATGGCGAGCGGTTTCCGTCATGGTTCGGCTGCGGTCCCTGCAGTCTGGTGATCATTTAGTGTTGAGCAACGCATCCGCTGAGCGGGCTGGCGCCAGCGTTTGGGCGCGTTACAACCAGGATGGTATCACTGGTTGTTCAGCTACGTCGAGTGTCATTAAGATTGACAGGAACACGAAGGCAGTGTTTCCCGAAAGTAGCCGCTCGCTGCACGAACGAGTTCGGCAACCACTAACTAAAATCGTCCGAAATGCTGTCGTGTCCCGTCAGCGGGATGGCTGTGTCACCCCTTCAAAGGTGCGGGCCATCGTGCTGAAGACGGGTGTATTCAATACCATAGTATGTGGTTTCCCGAGTAGGGGACTGTGGCGGACTGTCATTGCCGCCGAAAGAAACCATCGATCGGTCCCACTGGATAACCCCCGGAGATTATGAAAAGCACCATTGAAGGTCACCAGTTCCCCTCGCCTTCGTTTCAATTGCGTGTTGTGACCTTCGGTATGTGTTCCCCCAACCAATGGATGGGATGTCTGAGTTCGACATCGGCGTTAATTCTAATGTGCGAGCCGTGTTAACCGGACGCGACAGAGATGGTGAATGCAGGGGTTTTTCCGGTTTCTTCCTGTAGCCAACGAATTGGCAGACGAGCATCCTACCTGTCCGGCTCCAACTCAAGGAGATCTCCGCATGAACGGACATACACCGTTTGAAACGATCGACGCGTCTCGCCGCGACCTTCTTCTGCTTGGGGCGAGTGCGACGGTTTTCGCTGCAATGCCTTCACTGGCGTTCAGCGCCCCACCTCTTTCACCAACCAATTCCAACAACCGAAGCGAAAGGCCTAATGACGTGGGCATACTTAAAATCAAGGACGGTACGGAGATCTTTTACAAGGATTGGGGAACGGGGCAGCCGATCGTCTTCCATCACGGTTGGCCCCTCTCCAGCGACGATTGGGATACGCAAATGCTCTTCTTCCTGGATAAAGGCTACCGCGTCATCGCTCACGACCGTCGTGGCCACGGGCGCTCAACC
>NZ_JBFUMG010000751.1:0-1698 GCF_054049495.1 Phyllobacterium sp. P5_D12
ATATACCACCGTCCGACCCTATCTTTGGGGGCTTGCGGCCATAGTTAGTAATCGTTCGGAGGCAAATAGGCGAAAGTTACCAAACATAAAAGTTCCCCAGCTGTGTCGTTGCACTCTTTAAACACCTTTTTTGCAAATATTAACACCAAGACATGGATATCAGTGGATTATAACGGTCACGTTTTCGCCGTTCGACCCGAGCCAGACAATTAATCCGGGACTTAGAGAGGTACTGTGCTGATGGACACCACAGCTCTGTTGCTGTCCCGCATCCAATTCGCGGTGACCATTTCCTTCCACATCATCTTTCCCGCCTTCACCGTCGGGCTCGCCGCCCAAGGATCGGAGTGAATCGATAATGCAGAGTGGTCCTACTCCTTCGTTGATCGATCAAAGGCTCATCACCTTCGTAGGATTTTCCGTTCAGGCATGGAGCTTTGCAGGTCGAACATGGTTGTCGTTAATACTGGCGCTGTTCGTGGCGTTTTGGCTTGAACTCGAATCCCCCGCATCGGCAGCGCTCACGGTTGCCTCTCTATCTTTCCCGTCGCGGGGCCAAGGTTTGGAAAAAGCATTCTATCGCGTGATCGCCACGATTATCGGCGTGATCGCGTCCATCGTCATCACGGCGCTCTTCTCGGAGACAGGATGGCTGCTTCTGTTCGTACTTGCCACTTGGGTGGGCCTTTGCGTCTACATGGCATCTCTATTTGATGGTTTTCGCACTTATGCAGCCGTTCTATGTATTATTACGGTCTGTCTTATAGCTGTAGAGCAGCTAGACACACCGCAAAATGTATTCATCCTTGGACTCCAACGTGGCGCCGCGATTGTCGTCGGTATTCTATCGTTGTCATTGATAAATGCCGTGTTTTCCGCGCCCAATTATTACCCTGCAATCGCCGACAGACTTGAGAACTTGCGCCGCGATATCGCGGAGTTGACGAAAAGGTCGATCGCTGGAGACTCGATTGCACTCGAGACAGTTGGGGCACTACTTCACAGAATCACCGCCCTCCGCCCTGAGATTACTACACTCAGCACGGAAACGAGCGTTGGTCGAAATCGAAGCGCTGCCGCTCGAACGGCAATGGTTGATCTCATTTTTGAATTGGCTGCGACCCGTACCGTCGCTTCACTCAGGGCCGCCGTCCAACCCTTGTTGAGTGATGATTCAGCGTCTCATGCTGACCGAAATGCGACGGAGAATCGTTTCTTCAATCTTAAAATGAGAGCCATGAACTGGATGGTCTCGGAGGCATGGCGGCGCGATTGCTCCGTTTCCGCAAGTATCAGGGCGCTGCGTCAGGGAATGCTTCCCCTAAATTCACGACGGGCACCTTTCTATAGGTCACATCGCATTGCCCTCGAGAATGGTCTGAGAGCCTTCGTATATTTTGGCCTGGCCGCGCTGGTATTGGTCATAGCGGGATGGCCGGCGACAAACGTCTCACTGGCGTTCGTGGGCATCTTAATAGGTCTCTCGGCGATGTCGTCAGATCAGTCTGCGGCCTCGATGCTAGCACTTTTTGCCGTGCCTTTTGGTTGTCTACTCGCCGGTATCCTTGAATTTGTTGTACTAAACGGGGTGACCGCGTATCCATTGCTCGCGATTGGGTTCTTGCCGTTTGTAATTTTTCCTGCTCTTCTAATGACAATACCAAGCCCAGGACTGATATCCTTCGCGCGTAGCAATCT
>NZ_JBFUMG010000752.1:0-1698 GCF_054049495.1 Phyllobacterium sp. P5_D12
GCCCGACACATCGCGGGTCAGAAGCGTAAACTTGACCAACTCTTCCATGACATCGACGACCCGGTCGTAGTAGGCCGATGGCTTCATACGACCCTGTTCGTCGAATTCCTGATAGGCTTTCGCCACAGATGACTGGTTGGGTATTGTAATCATACGCATCCAGCGCCCGAGTACCCGCATCTGGTTGACGGCGTTAAATGATTGCGAGCCACCCGAGACCTGCATGACTGCGAGCGTACGCCCCTGCGTTGGCCGGATCGAACCCATTGCAAGAGGTATCCAATCGATCTGCGATTTCATCACGCCTGTCATCGCCCCATGCCGTTCGGGACTTGTCCAGACCTGGCCTTCCGACCACAATGAAAGCTCACGCAGCTCCTGCACCTTCGGGTGATCAATTGGAGCGTCATCCGGAAGCGGCAATCCGGCTGGATCGTAAATGCGGGTCTCAGCACCGAAATGTTGCAGTAGCCGCGCCGCCTCCTGTGTCAGCAAACGGCTATAGGAGACCTTGCGCAATGAACCGCAGAGCAAGAGTATTCTGGGCGCATGCGACGACTTTGGCGAGGTCAACTTGGACGCATCGACCTTGTGCAGTGCCTCTTCCAAAGTGTTCGGCAGATCAGACAACGCGCTTTCCTTTTGCATCGATGACGGCCTTGCCATCCTCTTTGGCAAACGCTCCCTTTTGCGGCTCCGGCAGAATATCCAATACCAGCTCCGATGGACGGCTCAATCGTACACCCTTATCTGTCACCACAAATGGGCGGTTGATCAGGATCGGATGCGCTTCCATGGCGTCAAACAACTGTTCGTCGGTCAATGACATGTCATCCAGACCAAGTTTGGCGTAGGGCGTACCCTTTTCGCGAATGGCTTCGCGGACAGTCAGCCCAGCTCTTCGGATCAAGTCTTTGAGTTCCTGGCGCGCAGGCGGCGACTTCAGATATTCGATGATCGTCGGCTCGATGCCCGCGTTGCGAATGAGAGCCAGCGTGTTGCGTGACGTGCCGCAAGAGGGATTGTGATAGATKGTAACGGCCATTAAACAGTCCTTTCGATTTTCTGGAAGTTCTGCACCTCCGCGCCGCGCTCGTACCAATTTTTGCTGCGGTTGACGATCCACACGACCGACAACATCACCCGAACTTCGATCAGGACGCCAAAGCCGCCCCTCGAATCCGACAGGTCACGCATGAAGCCCCTGTTTTTCCTTTGGCGGGCAGCAGGGAACGATATCAGCCAATAGCGGCGCACAGATATCGGGATGTCCGGCACAACAATCTTTCAGCAAGAAGTTAATTGCTTCGCGCAGGTTTACGAAATTAGCCCGGTAGATAATTGAACGGCTCTGTCGCTCAGAGGAAATCAACCCCGCTCGCAAAAGGATCGCGAGATGGGTAGACATGGTATTCTGCGGAACGTCGAGGAGGCCAGACACCTCTCCAGCCCCGATCCCATCTGGCTCATGCATCACAATCAGCTTGAACGCATCCATGCGGGTTGGTTGGGCAAGAGCCGATAAAGCTTCGATTGTTTTTTCTTTTTTCATATATCTAGATTTATCGATGTGTTATAAAATATCAAGTGCGGATTGTCAGTTCTTAGGTTAAAACCAACGGCTACATTCTTGCGTTTTCTGATGCCAGAATTTCAGCTCAAAGTTGGAGAGAAGGCGGATTGCTACCACGCTTCCAC
>NZ_JBFUMG010000753.1:0-1694 GCF_054049495.1 Phyllobacterium sp. P5_D12
GATCACCGACCTTGCCGGTTCCAGCTTGCCTTCCGTGATCGACGGACTGGTGGAAGGCCTGATCTCTGGACCGATCGGCCGTAAGAAGCTTTCCGCGATCACCATCCTTTTGCAGGCGGGCGCACGCTCAGATGGTTGCATAGAACTGATCGGCGGCAGCGATGAGGGTGAGATTTTCGTGCAAGGCTGGGCGCAGGACTTGACGCCTTCCGTCACACGGCTCCTGATCAGTGGCCGGTCGCCTTCACTTGCTGAATGTGTAATCAGCGTTTTCGCACGCCCCGATCTGAACGAACAATCGTCAGGTTTTGCTGGGCTTTTGCTCGCCAATGAAATCGTCGAGCCGAATGACATCGAGCGTCTTCTGTTTCGGGGACGTCGCGGCTGGCGTTTCACCGAGGTTTACGACCGCCGTCTGATTTCAGGCGCGCGTGAGACGCCCAGCCATGTGCGAGCGATTCTGCCTMGCGTTCGCAGCTCGACCGAGATTCTCCTTCGTATGCGCTCGGCCGCCAATCGCTTCGATGGAACCGAGACGATCTCCAGCCTGCCCTTCCCGGTACGCATGGGCATCGACCACGTGTTTCGTGTGGAGGGGAGCGGCCTACTTGTCTCCGGCTGGTTGCTCGATCCCGACAATCATGTGGGGGACGTCAAATTGCGCCGGCATCGCGGCGAAACGCAGCTTGATGCAAACTGGACACGTATCGACAGGCCCGATGTTACCCGGGAATTCGACAACAAACCGCCATTCAACGCCGGGCTTGATCCCAATCGGCACGCGCATGGGTTTGTTGCCTTCGCACCCGAACTCGACGGGGACAGCACAGCACCTTTCTATGTGGAGCTTGGCCTAAGCGATGGGCGGCGCGCGTTCATGCCTCTGACACCGACGCGGATCACGTCGCGCGATGCGGTTGTCCGGCAGATCCGCGCGATTGACCCGAACGCTTGGGCGCTACGGCATATTGTCGATCAACAACTCGTGCCGCTGCTGCGTGGAGTGAACCGCCCTGCTCCTGAAATCTTTGGTGTGGTCGATCTCGGCTCGTTCGAGGACGTTCTTGGACCGGCGCTGATTATTGGCGTTGATGAGCGCGTAGAAGAGATTGCGCCGCTCGTTGCCTTGCTCGCCCTTGACCCGGAAACGCGTCGGGCACCAATCGTTATTGCGGCAGCGACTGAGATTGTCGATCGCATTGGGGTCCAGGTGCGGCGGCTTGCGGATTTCTACGGTCTACATCTGCGCCTCGTTTCGGCCAGCGGCTCGGAAGATCTTTACGATGCCCTTGAGGTGGGCGCCCGGGCCGTTTCCACCGAGACGGTTGTTTTTCTCGCCGCCTCGCTGCTTCCGCGCAATCCTGGATGGTTCAGCAAATTGCTGGCAGCCTATGAAGCGCGCAAGGAATGCGTCCTCTCCCCCACTCTTGCCTACGAAGATGATTCGATCCGCTGGGCTGGCACATGGGTCGCGGGCGCGCAGTCCGACCGTGCTCTGATCAGCCGTTATGCCGGATATCCCATTGACGCCGTAACAGGAATGGCAACGACGGAGGTAGCGACTGCGACATTCGAATGTTGTGTGATGCCGCGAGAGGCGTTGTTTTCTGTCGACGGGTTTACGCGTGGATATCTTGGCACACATGAAAAAGGCCTTGATCTCGGTCTGAAGCTCAAGCAATCCGGTCTGAAAT
>NZ_JBFUMG010000754.1:0-1692 GCF_054049495.1 Phyllobacterium sp. P5_D12
GTCAGGCTGCGGCACTGTTTTTTTCCACCGGATGGACGGAGCGGAAGCCGATAGCCAGGCGGTTCCACCCATTGATGGTTACGATCAACATGGACAGCTTGACGATCTCCTCCTCGGTGAACTGTTCCTTCAGCACGTCATAGACGTTGTCCGGAGCATGGGTTTTGGATATCAGCGTCAGGGCTTCCGTCCAGGCCAGCGCCGCGCGTTCGCGTTCACCATAGAGCGGCGATTCCCGCCATGCGTTCAACAGATAGAGTCGCTGCTCGGTCTCGCCCCCCTTTCGAGCATCCTTTGAATGCATGTCGAGGCAGAAGGCGCAGCCGTTGATCTGCGAAGCGCGCATCTTGACGAGCTCTATAAGGCTTATTTCGAGCCCGCTGCCAACGACGCTCTCTTCCATCTTGAGCATCGGCTTGATGAGTTCTTGGAAATTGTAGAGGTTCAATCTTGGTTTCATTGTCTATCTCCTTATGTGGCATTTAGTTGCCTGTACACAAGACGAGACAGCTCCGCCGAACGTGACATCCCGGCAAACTTTTTTATGAATCTTTGTAAGATCAGTCGCCGGTGACGAAAAACCGCCAGCGCCCCTTTGGCGTGATGCCAAGGCGATAGAATACATAAGTGCCGAATTGCTTCATCTCGTCGTAATCGCCTGCGGTGACGATCTGGAAGAGTTCGACCTTTTGCTTGGCATCGAGCTTGTCGAGCGGGTAGGCGAAGAAATAGGGCCAGACGTAGAGCTCGTCTGCCGTGCCAGCATCGAGGTGCACATAACCGGACTCAAGCACATCGACCAGAATAGCGAGAATTTCCTGGCCATCTGGATCGCCGGCGAGGCTTTTCAGATAGGCCAATGGATCGCCATCGATGTCTGTCAGCGAAAGCATGGTGACATCGTCGCCGGAACCGATCAGCGGACGAAGCGCTTCAATCGATCCGGACTTGGCCGCAGTCAGAATGAGCTCGCGCATTTTCTGCACCGGGAAAGGCAGTTTGGCGACGTCGTATTCGACCTGAGGCGTTGCTGCGCCTTCCTTGGCATTCGGCATGGCAGGATTATTGCTCTGCGCAGCGTCACCATCATCATCCGTTGCTGCCGGTGCCTGCGCAGGCTGCTCCGGTGTTGCGTCGGGCTTTTCGGAAGAGGAGGGTTGGGTCTGCGTTTCGCCAGCTGGTTTCTGTTCAGCACCGGGCTTCGCAGGTTCGGTGGCTTTGGGCAGCTCTTCTTTCTTGATCTCGCTCAAGGCGAGCTGCGTCGGCGTATCGATGCCGGCAGCAAAAGCCGGAACGGAGAAAGCACAAACCGCTGCCGCTAGGAAAAAGGTTCCGGCGATCGCGGAAGCGGAAAAGTGCTTTTCAGGCATGCAGGATCACCAATTATTGCAGAATGCGATTAGATGAAAATTCACCCGCAGAAATACGTTCACGCAAGCCATCGAGCAAGGCCAATGCGGACACTTCGCCGTTGTCACGGATCAGTTCGGTCAATGCAGTGGCAAAAGCGGCTTCGGCCATAATTTCAGGCTCGATACCTTCAAGCGTGCCATCAGCCCAGACTTCATTCTGATATTCGATTGCAACCAGCTTTTTTTCTTCTGCAACCAACCTATCAAGGTCTGTTGATGTCATGTTCATGATATACCATCCTTGGCCGAAGCCAATTCTTAAACTACCGCTAAACAATAC
>NZ_JBFUMG010000755.1:0-1689 GCF_054049495.1 Phyllobacterium sp. P5_D12
CAATCAAGGTTGCCAGAAGTGGAACAGCGAGAACGCGAGCTCGGAATATGAATGCTTCTATACCGGCCCCGCATCGACATCGGATGAAGCCGGCGAAGCGCAGATCGTCCAGGATATGCTCGGCAAGGCCGACACGGCGGCGATCGCGATCTCGCCGTCGAACGCCAAGCTGATTGCCCAGACGATCAAAACGGCCAATCCATCGGTTCCGGTGATGACGCTTGACGCTGATCTCGCGGCTGAAGACGCGGCGTTGCGCAAGACCTATCTCGGCACCGACAACTATCTGATGGGCTTCAAGATCGGCGAATACATCAAGAAGGGCAAGCCAAAAGGCGGTACGATCTGCACGATCGAAGGCAATACGGGCGCAGACAATATCCTTCGCCGGGCGCAAGGCATGCGCGATGCCCTGACCGGTCAAAAGGGCCTGGCAGCGCTCAAGGGCGAAGGCGGCTGGACGGAAGTTGCGGGTTGCCCCGTGTTCACCAATGACGACGGCGCCAAGGGCGTTCAGGCAATGACCGACATCCTTGCAGCCAATCCGAAGCTCGACGCCTTCGGGATCATGGGCGGCTGGCCGCTGTTCGGCGCGCCGCAGCCTTACCGTGATCTGTTTGGTCCCTACAAGGAAAAGATCGCCAGCAATGAGTTCGTCATCGGCGCCGCCGATACCATCGGCGACGAAGTAGCGATTGCCGGCGAAGGCCTGGTTACCGCACTCGTTGGTCAGCGGCCTTTCGAAATGGGCTACAAGGCGCCTTCCGTCATGATCAATCTGATCGAAGGCAAGCCCGTTGAAGATCCGGTCTTCACCGGTCTCGACGAATGCACCAAGGATACGGTTGCAACCTGCATCCAGAAGTAAGGCCAAAATTTGGGGGCGCCCGGCATCAGGGCGCTTCCAAAAACTGAGCTATATCAAACTGCTTGGCTCAAGGCCTCATCCAAGAACGTCTTGAGCCGCTTCCAGTGCCTCTCACCGCCCACCGCATTGTAAACGCCATGATCCGGCACCGCCCAGCCATGGGCCATGCCGACATAGTTCTCGATGATATGATCGACTTCGGCGGTCCTTAACGCTTCGGCGAGGCGCGCCGATTGCTCAGGTGGAAAGCTGCCATCAACCCCTGCAACGCCCACATAGACGCGGCCTTTGATGCTGCCTGCCAAACGATGCGGGCTGTCTTCAGCGTCACTGGCGAGATTGCCGCCATGAAAGCTCGCCGCTGCCGCGACCCTGTCCGGAAAGGCTCCTGTAGCGGTAACGGCTCGTCCGCCGCCCATGCAATAACCGACGGCGCCGACGGGAGCGGTTGCGCCAGCTGCCGCCAGCGTATCGAGAAACGACGCCGTATCGCGTTTGGTCATTTCCTGGGTGGTGCCGCGCACCATCGTCATGATCTGTGCCTTGGCGGTTTCGTCGGAAAAGGATGTTCCGGTAAAAGGGCCGTAGGCTCCGAACCGATAGAACAGATCCGGCAGAAGAACCACATAGCCGAAATCTGCCAGGCGTTGCGCCATGCCATCCAGTGCAGGCCTCGGGCCCATCGCATCCATGTAGAACACCACACCGCGCTCGGCACCACCGACCTTTGATGGCGCGGAATCGGCGCGAAAGATGGCGGCTTTAGCCGTGCCGTCGGCGGTCTTGATTTCAATGTTCTGTTTCATGGATCTTTCCTGTCG
>NZ_JBFUMG010000756.1:0-1687 GCF_054049495.1 Phyllobacterium sp. P5_D12
GAGCGGAAACTGCAATCGTCACGGTTACGGTTATGGCAAACTCGTGAAAAAGCCGACCAACGATTCCGCCTAGGAACAGGATGGGAATGAAGACCGCCACAAGCGAGAGGCTTATCGAAATAATGGTAAAACCAATCTCTCTGGAGCCGTCGATGGCGGCCTGCAATGCCGATTTACCCGCTTCCATGTGGCGCTGAATGTTCTCCAGCATGACGATCGCATCGTCGACGACGAAGCCGACCGCAATGCTCAACCCCATCAGCGAAAGGTTGTCCAGACTGAACCCCAGCACATACATCAGCGCGAAAGTACCTACCAGCGCGAGCGGGACAGTGACACCGGGGATTGCTGTCGCCCAGACGTTGCGCAGAAAAATGAATATCACCATGATCACTAGTGCGATCGTAAGCAACAAGGTGAATTTCACGTCGAGGACGGACGCTTGGATGGTCGTGGTCCGATCGCTCAAACTCGATATGTGAAGCGCAAGCGGCGCTATTGCCTGCAACTGCGGCAGCAATGCTTTTATCTGACCTACAGTCTCAAGAACATTCGCGCCGGGGAGTTTGGAAATTGGCAGCAGGATAGCCGGCTTGCCATCGGCCCATGCCGCAATCTGCGTGTTCTCCGGCGCATCGATTGCCTGGCCGATGTCGCTTATCCGTATCGGAGCGCCGTTTCGGTAAGCAATGATCGCGTTGTTCCATGGACCTGCCGCCAGGAGCTGGTCATTATCGTAGAGCGTAAAGGTTCGCAAAGCACCCTGGATGCTACCTTTTGGTGCATCCGTCGTCGTGGCGATGATTGCCGAGCGAACATCCTCCAGTGACAGCCCGAGGTCAGCTATCTTGCGCGGATCGACTTGCACGCGGACAGCTGGCTTTTGCTGGCCAAAGACCGAAACCTGGGCGACGCCGGAGACCTGGCTGATATGCTGGACAAGGACATTTTCGGCAAAATCATCGATCTGCGTCAATGGGAGTGTATCGGACGTAAGTGCAAGCACCAGTATGGGCGGGTCTGCAGGGTTCACCTTGCGATAGGTCGGCGGCGATGGGAGATTGCTTGGTAGCTGACCACCGGCGGCGTTGATCGCAGTTTGCACATCTTGCGCCGCGCCATCAATATTGCGATCCAGTTCGAACTGCAGGGTGATCGAACTGCTGCCGAGTGTGCTCACGGACGTCATCTGTGTAACGCCAGAAATTTGACCAAACTGCCGCTCCAACGGCTGGGTAACCGAAGACGCCATTGTTTGCGGACTTGCGCCTGGTAGCTGTGTAGAAACCTGAATCGTTGGAAAGTCGACCTGGGGCAGCGGCGCTACGGGCAGCAAAGGATAGGTTACCAGGCCGATTGCGAGAATAGCCAGCATGAGCAGCGACGTTGCGATCGGTCGCTGGATAAACCAATTCGACATCAGCCCCGCTCCGTCTCACCATCACCCAGCGTTGTGGTCTGGCTTGGTGTGTCTTGTATTGAAACTCTTGCGCCCGCATCCAGACGATATTGTCCCGAAGTGACAACGCGTTCGCCCGCTGCCAGTCCGCTCTCGATCACTGCGTGACCGTTCGCGATCTGTCCCGGTGCGATCGGGCGAACTTCCACGGTATTGTCCGGTTTCACGACGTAGACGAAGAAACCATTCTGCCCCCTCTCAATTGCCGCAGAAGGTACTGTAACTGCT
>NZ_JBFUMG010000757.1:0-1685 GCF_054049495.1 Phyllobacterium sp. P5_D12
AGATCGGACTGGCCGGACATATTCCCGAGGCGCGGTTAGCGCGGCTGCAGCCTTTTATCGATGCATCGGCGTTTCGTGATGAACCCGCAGCGAATGAMCCGCATCGGCTGGTGACGATCGCGATGATGCGGGCGGGCGACAAGCTCGAAAGCTATAGAATGCTCGCCGAGGCAATGACCTTGCTCGGGGAGAAGCCCTGGAAACTGAGCGTTATAGGTGATGGCCCGGAACGCGAGGCAGTGAAGACTATGTTTGCGGAGTTTGGCGCCGAACGCATCGAATGGCTTGGCCAAAAACGGGCAGGGGAGGTTGTGGATTTGCTTTATCGTGGTGGCACCTTTGTCTGGCCGGGGACAGGCGAAGCCTACGGCATCGCCTATCTGGAAGCGCAGGCGGCGGGATTGCCGGTCGTGGCACAGAAGACCGCGGGTGTGCCCGAGGTGGTCAAGGACGGTGTGACGGGTTTGTTGACGACGGCTGGAGATACAAGGATCTTTGCCGATGCCATTGTGCAGATGATTGACAATGAGGATCGCCGCCTTTCCATGGGGCGGGCGGGACGACGTTTTGTAATGGAAGAGCGATCGCTTGAGATTGCGTCAAAGCGGCTGGACCAGCTATTGCGGGAATATATGGTGCATGATGGATGAAGCCGCATGGCAGCCATTGCGAGAGGAGCTTGCGCGCTGGACAAAAGCCAATCGCATTGCCCGATTTTGGCTGMGCGACGATGATGCGGTCGAGCCAACCGCTGCGTTGGAACGACTTCTGGTGTCGCGCGAAGAGTACCAAGTCCCGCTGACGCTCGCAGTAATCCCTGCATATGTGAAAGAGCAGCTTGCCCGACGATTGGCGTGCGAAGTCAGTGTGAATGTCGCGGTGCATGGCTGGTCGCACGAAAATCACGCATCGGCAAACGAGAAAAAGCAGGAGCTAGGACCGC
The DNA here is from genome assembly GCF_054049495.1 of Phyllobacterium sp. P5_D12. Classification (NCBI taxonomy): domain Bacteria; kingdom Pseudomonadati; phylum Pseudomonadota; class Alphaproteobacteria; order Hyphomicrobiales; family Phyllobacteriaceae; genus Phyllobacterium; species Phyllobacterium sp. P5_D12. The sequence goes on from NZ_JBFUMG010000757.1 coordinate 944, forward strand.
ATCGAGCGCTGAATGTGATGTCGGCGGAACTAGGTGAAGGGTATAGACTGCTTGAAAAGCTGTTTCCCGACCGCTTCGTACCGGTGTTGGTGCCGCCGTGGAACCGGATCGATCCGCTGCTACTGAATGAATTACCAAATCTCGATTTTAAGGCACTATCGGTTTTCGGTCCGCCAAACGAGAAGTTCACGGCTGTCCTTCCGATCATCAACGCGCATGTTGATTTGATGGACTGGCACGGAACGCGAGGCTGCCGGGATCATGGGCAATTGGTTGAAGCGATCGTCAAGGAGTTGCAGCTACGCTTCGGGAGCAACGATGAGCCTATCGGCATCCTGACGCACCACCTTGTGCATGATGATTCGGCTTGGGACTTTTTGCGGAGATTGTTCGCAGTGGTGGCGGCAACGCCCGCTGGTCACTGGGTTTCGCTGCGGGAATTGCTCTAAAGATCGATCACCTGAAAATCCCGCGCGGCAAAGGCGCCGGTAAAGCGTTCTTTTGCCAAGCGCTCGAATTCGTCGAGTTCGTCATCCGTGCGATCGGGCGCGTGATGAAACAACGCCAGTCTGCCGATCTTCGCTGCCTCCGCTAAGAGGACGCCATGCTGCCACGTCGAGTGGCCATAGCCGAAACGCCGCGGCATCTCGTCTTCTGTGTAAGTGCAGTCATAGACGACGAGATCGGCGTCTTTAATGAGCTTCAGAACGACCGGGTCAAGCTTGCCGGCTTCATGCTCAGT
>NZ_JBFUMG010000758.1:0-1683 GCF_054049495.1 Phyllobacterium sp. P5_D12
ACAATCAGGAGTTCCCCTGAGGCGGGCCGGAATAGTTCCTTTTCGAAGGGGAAGGAAAAGACCCAGCCCRCATGGTTTGTGGACTCTGCAGGGCTGGGTCGAGACGTTCGCTTGCGACAAACGTCAAGGGACAATCAATAACCGAGTTGTTACTGATCAACAGCCATTTCGACTTAAGGTTACTGTTGGATAAACGAGCAGTTCCAACAATGGCGATTGTCCATCGCACTGCAAAGCCACTGTCCTGCCACACCGCGGGCAAAGGAACGCGATTGAGTAATTGCGATCAACCAGCGTAAGTAGCGGGTTGAGCCGGAAGTCCCGCCCATCTAATCCTCGTCCAGCCTGCGCAGATGCCGGTAGCCTATTTGATGCAGAACAATGCTGACGAGCAGCGCCGAGGCTAGGATGACAAGGCCCCATAATCGATCGTGACTGAACCTGGCAAAAAAGAAATAAGAACCGAGTCCGGCGACAGCGAACAGGGTAATGGCCAAGCCGTTGTAGAACGTCGCCCGAAGTATGATCTGTGCCTTGCGCGATTCTTTCATGGCCGAAACATATCACAAAGACACTGAGGAGGATGGATCAACCGCCGCCACGGCAATCGCATCATTGGATGCCGCCGCTTTCGGCCACAATCGGGCTTCCCACCTAAGCTCGCCGGGAAACTACGCAATCTTTGCCGAGGAAATAGCCCGACGTAAATTGCGCTGCCAGCCGCAGCGCAACCTGCAATTTTGCCGATGCCAATGCGCGGGCGCGCTGCGCTTCCGGATAGTTTTCAATATTTTCAGTTGGTTCATTTCATCAGGATCATAGGACCAAGACCACAGTGAAGCTGACGGCGATGCAAAATAGCGCCACCAACATGGTTTCAACGGCGGGGTTCATCGTGGTTATCGTGCGGCTACGTTTGCCGATTTCGTAAAGGCCCAGACCAGCGCAATAACCCAGCCGAGCAAAGTCCATCCCAGGAAGAGATTGAGGACGAAAATCGCGGTGGCATTGTTCTGCCGACGCGCCGCCGCAACAATCGCTGGGAAAAAATAGGCGACGAAGAGAAGGATGAGAGATTCCATTTTGGTTGTGCTTCCCGTTTCTTAGAGTGCGTTGAAGACGACGTATTGCTGGATAGTCGGTGYTGATGGCGTCGGTCCATTTGTGTTATCCAGCGTCGTCGAATTCGTCATAGCCCTCCTTAACGCCAGTCCAAAAACCGTTGACGAATTCCAACGGGATATTGCGCAGGACTTCCGCGCGCTCTTCGTCTTCGTAGTCATCAATGCCAAGCATGCAGATGAACTCTCCCAGTTCAACCGTTCGCGGGTCGTGAGATGGACTGTCGTAGGCAATACGAAACAGCGCAACAAGGGCATCGTAACCCGATCCAGCGGCAGGGAACGGTGCCGCCACCAGCCGCTTGACGGGCTTGCGATAACGCTCTTCCGCATGGGCTGGGTCGAAGTCGTCCGCGATCTCCCACTGCGTCCTCACCCACTGCATCCCGACCTCTTCGCCGCGCAGTGCCGGCGTGATGGAATGTTCCAGTGCCAGATAGCGGCCAAGCGGCCCAACCTGCATGAAGCGCCACTCCGCTGCCCTGTCGGCGGCGTGGATCATTTGCATTATCTCGTCCAATTTATTTGTCATCGACTTGCTTTCTTAGCCCTGTTCCTGAAC
>NZ_JBFUMG010000759.1:0-1679 GCF_054049495.1 Phyllobacterium sp. P5_D12
TCTGCCGGAATCTTTGGGTCGCGGTCAGCATAGCCTTCAACGCGCAGGATACGTTTGGCGTTAAGACCACCACGCGTCAGCATATAATAGGCCATATGCGCCCGCGCAGATGACAGGCGCCAATTGTCATAGGTTTCGCTTTTGAACGGTCGCGCATCGGTGTGCCCGCTGATGACGACGTCGCCCTTGCGGGTGGCAATGATCTTGGCGATTTCATCGAGCACCTGCACCACGCGCTTGTCAGGCTTGGCCGATCCTATGGCAAACATGCCATAGTCAACCTTGTCGGTGAGCTGGATCATGACGCCATCTTCAGTGGGGACGACCGAAATGTCAGGCGCTTTTTCATCCGAGCTCGCGCCCGTTTTTTTCGAAATCTCCGCTGCAAGTTCACGGGCAGCATTGATCTCAACCGCGCCGGGCTTTTCGCCTTTCACGGCCGCTGCCTTTTCGGCATTCGTCGGCTTGACATCATTGGATGTCACAGCTTTCGCGTCGGCCAGCGGCTCGGCAGCGGCCATTCGTTTCTCCAGCGCCACCTGCTTCGCTTGCACGTCTGCATCAGAAGCCTCATTCGGCTTTGGCGCTATCGCATTGTCCTGGGATGGAGGTGACGTTACCGGACTGTCCGTCAGAGGGAAAATCTCATCCTCTACATGGGTCGACCAGTAGTTGGGATTGAATGGGTCACGATAGGCGTCTCCCCCCTCGGCACCTGTCAATGGACCGGCACGATTGGATCCGCCCTCCCCCGCTGCAGAACRATTTTGCAAGACGCCGGACTCCGTGGCTATCTCGGCAAGCACGGCATACGGATCTTTGAAAATCTGCCGTTCTTCGGTTGCAGGTGGTGATTGAACCTGCTTTTCGTTGCGCGCACTTTTGGTCTCGGCATCAGTCGCATCCAGGCTTTCAAAGCGAACCTTGCCCTCCTGGTTGTCGGTTTCCTCGATGCCCTTCGGCCTCGACTGCCGGTCCATCAGTTTGACCGGATTGAAATAGGCGGCAACGGCGGCCTTCGTTTCCTCGTTGGCCGCATTGATGAGCCACATGACAAGAAAGAAGGCCATCATCGCGGTCATAAAATCCGCATAGGCGATTTTCCAGACACCCCCGTGATGACCCTCTTCATGTTCACGGCCGCGCCGAACAATTATGATTTCACGGTGCGTTTCCGGATCAATGTTCATTGGCGGTATCTCTCAACGCGTCGATGAGGCGGCCAAGCCGGGTCTCGACCACTGCATCATCCAGTTTCATTGACAATTCCGATTGGCCAGATTCCCAGAAGGTGCACCGCATCTGATCGATCTCCGGTCGCATACGAAGCACGTCGAGAAGATGGGATGGACCGGAAATTTCGATGCTGACAGCGGCGAATTCCTTCGTCATTCGTTCCACCTCATGAGCAAATGCCTCGACGGCGCGTTCGCGCAAGCGCTCTTCAACCAAAGGCGTGAGAACGGCAGCGAACGATCCCGAAAGATCCGATGAAATTGCGGCCAGTCCATCGCCGATCTGCTCCGCCATGCGCGTGCCGGTTTGTTGCATGAAGAGCACCTCCGCGGCGGCCAACTGATCCTGGAATTCCCTCTCAAGCCGGATTTTCTCGGCCTCGAACAGCACCGCGGCCTCCGCCTGGCCGGATTCGCGCCCCGCAATAAACGCCTCCTTAATCT
>NZ_JBFUMG010000760.1:0-1678 GCF_054049495.1 Phyllobacterium sp. P5_D12
CCGCTGCTCCGGTCGCAGCGACTGATATACAAGTGCATTGCCGTTGTCATTTCATAAAAACGCGAACTGTCATAATCAGTTCGTCATGCCATGTTAGTCGGCGAACACGTCTTGAAGGAGAATTCAATGTCGCGGATCACGACAATCGAACAGCTCGAAGCCATCTACGGCGGCGGCATAACTGAAGCATCCACAGCCAAAGTTGCCGCTCGGATTACGCCGGAATACCGCAAGTTGATCGAGGGTTCACCCTTTGTGGCGCTCGCAACAAGTGGTCCTGAAGGTCTTGATTGTTCACCACGCGGTGATCTCGCGGGTTTTGTAAGGATTCACGACGAATCGACCTTGATGATGCCAGATCGCCGCGGCAACAACCGCGTTGACTCGCTCCGCAATATAGTTCGAGACCCGCGCGTGGCTTTGCTCTTCCTCATTCCTGGACTGACGACAACGTTTCGCGTCAACGGTCGTGCATTTGTCGAAACGGATCAGGCACTGCTTGACAGCTTTGTTGTCGATGGAAAGGCGCCGCGTTCCGTCACTGTCGTCGAAGTGGAGGAAGCCTATTTTCAGTGCGCTCGTGCATTAATTCGCTCCGAACTATGGAACCCGGCCAAGCAACGCTCGGCAAAAGAGTTCCCCACCCCTGGGCAGATACTGGCGGCGCTCAGCGAAGATCGCGTTGGCGGCGAGACCTATGACCGCGAATGGCCGGAGCGTGCCGCCAAGACAATGTGGTAGGTTACGCGGACTTGTTGTTATCGATCGCAATTTCCAAGCGGTCCGCGGCAAAGCGGGTTTTCGAATATTGAATTGGATGGCCTTTGGTATCTACGTTAATGGCCGTTGCAACAAGAACAATAGCTCCGGGGGAGAGTTTCAGATGGCGCAACTCCTCCGCTTCGGCATGACGCGCCGCAATAAGTGTCGACTTGCGCAAATAGTCGTCTATTCCCGCAGCTTTAAGAGCAAATGTTATTGAACCGGATGAGCGATAGTCTTCTGCCACGTTGGGTACGCGCGCCGCATCGAACCAGGCTGTGGCACAGGAAACCGGATTGCCGTCTGCAGTGTGCATCGTGTCGATCCTGATCACTTGCCCCGATGGCATATCTAGCGCCGCGGCAACATCGACGGGTGCCTCTTCAAGGCGATGGGCAAGCAATATTCCCTTGGTTTCGCGTACCTGAGTGGAAAGGATCTGCGAAAAGCGCGTGCGCTCGCCGATCCGGTAGGTGAGTTTCTTGCTGTTGGCGACAAAAGTACCGCGTCCTTGTTCGGCTCGCACGACGCCCTCCTTGGTGAGCGCGGCGATAGCACTACGTATCGTGTGGCGATTGACCGCAAAACGCGTAGCCATTTCAATCTCAGGCGGCATGCGCGCGCCATTTGCCAGTTTTCCCGCCGAGATATCACCCCTGATCTGATCTGCGATCTGGCGCCAGATTGCGACGCCACTGTTGCGTGTGATGAATCGTGCCGATGTCACGTTCTGTCATTCTCCTGTCATTGACCCGATCTATAAACATAGCTATTGTCTAGTTGTATAGATGACTAGACAAATTTTAGCGAGGTGTCAATGGGCAACGAAAATTCAAGCGCCACTCCGACTTCTGGCGAAGCAGATTTCGGGCGCAAGGCTGCCATGGCCTTGCTGGCACAGGCAACTGTGCAGGAG
>NZ_JBFUMG010000761.1:0-1670 GCF_054049495.1 Phyllobacterium sp. P5_D12
CTGCTTTTCAGCCTGCCAGGTGTTGGTTATCGCGRTCGACTGTTCTTCCAGATCCGCGAGTTCCTTCTCCAGCCGCTCAAGACGGTCGCGGGATGCGTCATCTTTTTCGACCTTCAGCGCCTCGCGCTCGATCTTCAACTGCATGATACGACGATCGATCTCGTCCAGTTCTTCCGGTTTGGAATCGACTTGCATGCGAAGCCGTGCTGCGCCTTCGTCGATCAAATCGATCGCCTTGTCGGGCAAGAACCGGTCAGTGATGTAGCGGTTGGACAGTGTCGCCGCGGCAACAAGCGCCGAATCGGAAATTCGAACTTTATGATGCTGCTCGTATTTCTCCTTCAGGCCGCGCAAGATCGAGATGGTATCTTCCACCGTCGGCTCATCGACAAACACCGGCTGAAACCGGCGGGCAAGCGCCGCATCCTTTTCGACATGCTTGCGATATTCGTCGAGCGTTGTCGCGCCAACGCAGTGCAGTTCACCGCGAGCCAATGCCGGCTTCAAGAGGTTCGAAGCGTCCATCGCACCTTCGGCCTTGCCAGCGCCCACAAGCGTGTGCATCTCGTCAATGAACAGGATGATCTGGCCATTTGCCGAAGTGACTTCGGACAGCACGCCTTTCAGCCGCTCCTCGAATTCGCCGCGATATTTCGCGCCGGCAATGAGAGCGCCCATATCGAGTGCCATCAACTGCTTGTCCTTCAGTGATTCAGGCACATCGCCATTGACGATGCGCAGCGCAAGGCCTTCGGCAATTGCCGTCTTGCCGACGCCCGGCTCGCCAATCAGCACTGGGTTATTCTTGGTGCGACGCGACAACACCTGAATAGTGCGGCGGATTTCATCGTCGCGTCCAATCACAGGATCGAGCTTCCCGGCCCGTGCATCCGCGGTGAGATCGCGCGCATATTTCTTCAAGGCATCGTAGGTATTTTCGGCTGAAGCCGAATCTGCGGTCCGCCCCTTGCGGATGTCATTGATGACGGCATTGAGCCCCGCAGCGGTCACGCCGGCACGGCTCAATATGTCCGCAGTCTTGGCCGACTTTTCGATGGCCATCGCGGTCAAAAGCCTTTCGACAGTAACAAAACTGTCGCCAGCTTTCTGCGCCAGTTCCTCTGCAGTCGTGAAAACCTTGGCCAAGGGCTGGGCGAGATAAAGCTGGCCGTTGCCGCCGGTTACTTTCGGCATTGCATCGAGTGCTGCCTGCAAGCCAAGGCGTACATCAGCTATGCGCCCGCCTGCCCGCTCGATCAGGGATGCGGCAAGGCCCTCCTCGTCATCGACCAGGACCTTCAACAAATGTTCGGGTGCAAATTGCTGGTGGTTGGATGAGAGGGCAAAGGTCTGTGCCGACTGGATGAACCCCCGGACGCGCTCAGTATATTTTTCAATGTTCATATGGTGTCTCCTTTTCCCGAACGACCCTTCAAACGGCATCGCACGGTGTGTTGGTGACGGGTCCCCTGCAAGAGGCAGACCCATTTGCTCGAAGCAGATATGGGAATATTGTCCGCAGCCTGCAAGATCGGAATTCCAGCTTTTATTACTGCCTGTGACTGTTGTTTTAGCACAAAAAGCTCCACCCTTGCCACGCCCTCATCCCTAGTCTGGCCATTGCTTGCATGCTGGGAAGACGGGCGGTCGTCGAAGCGCGTCTTGGTAGA
>NZ_JBFUMG010000762.1:0-1663 GCF_054049495.1 Phyllobacterium sp. P5_D12
GGCGTGGAACTGTACGATATTGCATGTCGAGTTCGCCAAACCACAAATAGTCCCAACGGATGTCTCGATCGATTTGCGGATGAAGCCATTTGAGCCGATCAGTCATTACCTGCTTGGTATACGCCAAATCCTTGCCCCGCCGGCCCATGGGGAACATCGATGCCACGATGCGCCCTTCAGCGTTGTATTTATAGACAAAGATGTCGCCGCGCCCATCGTGGATTGTCGTGTTCTGCGGCAATATGGTTTTACGTGCAGCGTCACTCAGTGGCTGTGTCGCGGCCACGAACACACGTTGAATCTTGAATGTGTTTTCTAGGCCTGGCCAGCCATCGACCGTATAGGCGCCCGTACCAAAGATGACCTTGTCCGCGATCACGCTTCCTCCGGACGTTTTGACCGCCCATGCTCCACCCTCGCGCTCAACCTTTGTCACAGCCGAATGCGTATGGATCGCGCCGCCTTCCGAGATCACGGCGCGTGCCAGGCCACGTGCATATCCAAGTGCATTGAGATGCCCGGCTTCGGAATGAAACCAGCCGCCATGGAACCGCGGGCTGCCAGTTATCGTCTCGACTTCGCTCTTGTCCAGAACGCGTGTCTTCGCACCCACGGCGTTATAATCCCGCGCCTTTTCTTCGATGGTTGTCATGGCACTCGGCGTATGCGCACCCATGACATACCCGTTTTGCTGCCACTCACAGTCGATCATGTAGCGCTTGATCATGTCGGAGACGCGATCGTTCGCGCGGGTTTGACGCTGTATCAACCGTTCGGCCCAAGGCTCGCCCAGCATCTTGCGAAGTTCCGGCAAGCTATAATGCGTGAACGTCGGGGTACAGTGTCCCGCATTCCGGCCAGAGCCGCCAAACCCGATCTCCTGTGCCTCAAGGAGCACGACCTTCACACCCGAACGCGCAAGTTGCAGCGCGGTCGTCAAGCCCGTGTAACCCCCGCCGACGATGCAGACATCGGCCGTGGTTGTACCCTCCAACTTCGATGTCTCTGGCGCAGGTGCCGCCGTCGCATACCAGAGCGTCGCTTCGAAGGGAGAGAATTTCGGCACTATCCGCCCTCCCCTAGTTCAAGTCGCTGCGCGCATCGAGCGCGTCGCGCAGGCCATCGCCGATGAAATTAAAACTGGTGACCGCAAGCGTGATCGCCACACCGGGAATGATTGCCAGCCAAGGAGCGGACTGCAGATATTGCTGCGCTCCATTGAGCATATTGCCCCAGCTCGGAAGCGGCGGCTGAATTCCATAGCCGAGGAAACTCACATAGGCTTCGAGAAGTATCGCTCTGGCTACGGTCAGCGTAGCGGCGACGATGATCGGTCCCATCGCATTCGGCAGCAGCTCGCGAAACATGATCCAGCGATTGCTGAGGCCAAGCATACGTGCGGCCATGATGAAGTCGCGCTCACGCAGCGAGCGCACTTCCGCCTCAACGATGCGTGCGACTTCCATCCAGCTGGTGATCGCGATGATCACTGTGATCATGATCGGACTGGGCTTGATGAAAGCAGCCAGCGCCAAGAGCAGGAAAATGCTGGGAAATGACAGGACCGCATCGACAAACCGCATCAGGACGGTGCCGATTCGTCCGCCGTAATACCCTGCGACGACGCCGATCGTTGCGCCGATCATTGTGCTCAGGATCATTG
>NZ_JBFUMG010000763.1:0-1659 GCF_054049495.1 Phyllobacterium sp. P5_D12
TTGACAAGTATTCCAATGGGGTTAACAAGTTGATCGGAGAGCTTTTCGCCTCGGAGGAATTCCCCGCCCCACACCGCTTATGCTACCAACGCACGCCGCCGGTTTCGAGATCTGGTCGCGGTAGTGTTACCTTAACGTTCGCTGAGATCCGTTTCGGTCTTTGATCTCTCGACGAAGCGTTCTTGAGGCATGCGACTTCGCGCCATGCTTGCATGGCAGCCTGACGAAGTTGGCGGTGAGCTGATGAAGTGAATTTGTTGGAGACCGGTAACCTCTCTGGGGTTCACGCGTCACGCAAGAGGGGTGGTTTAGGTTTGAACAGTGAAGGTATGTTCGGCTCTGGTTGTCGGAATGGTGTCCGCAGTCGATCGCAAAGCTCGCCCTTCAGTTCAGCCGTCCGAACCTGCATGAGCATGTAAGCACCATGGAGGGACCAGCGCATCTGCTGCTTCTTGACCATCCGCTTGGCGACAAGTGAATTCACCGCCGACTCGGCGAGGGTGGTGGCGACGCGAAGCTCGGCACGATAGCGCTTCCCATAGTTGACGATCGCACCGCGATTCGAACGGACATAGGTCAGGAGCTGCAACCCGAGGCTATGAAGCCGTGCGATCGAGAATTCGTCGTCTCGCTGCGCATGCTTGAGTGTTGCCAAGAGCCGCTCAAGCTCACGGATGGCGCGATCGACGCGACCGTGCCACAAATGCCATTTGACGGCTCTGATATCTCTGTCGATGGAAGGAAGGGTTTCGAGACGACCCGATCGCGATCGAATGAGGTGATCGGCGATCTGCTGCATTGGCTGAATTTTCATCGCCATGTGAAACCAATCGATGATGTGGATTGTCGGCCTCGGCATCGCGCGAGGCAACCGTTTGAGGATTTCAGCGCCATCCGAGATCACCGTGACATCGCCAAAGCCGCAATACCCTTCGCGCCGAAGGGCATGAAGGGTGCGACCCCGAAGTGCCGTTTGATCGGTACTCCCGGTCACGAAATAACGGCCGCCAACTTCGCCCCGCCCACCGCGGCCGCATCTGGCCACTACGAGTTCGAAGTTGCCCGCTGAATTGCGATCGGCGCTGCGAACGTGAGCGGTATCGATACTGATGACGAACTCTTTGCGTCGATCGCCAGGAAGCTGCATTTCCAGCTGGCGTCGTTCATCCGTTGGAGGCCTTGCCCGCGATTCTTCCTCTGCAATCTGGTCGTCGAGCCGTTCGCCGATCCTGATCGTGCGCTTGCGCACGGTCGCATGCGTCTCGGTTGGCTCAAGAGGCAAGAATTCGGCAAGGACGCGAGCCGCCTGCCGGTACGGCATCATGCTTCCCAGCCGTGCCGTCAGTTCAGTTCCATCATCTCGGGCGTCGCCCGATCGGGGCAGATTTCATTCAGCGGCGCGAAGGCGACGACCATGCCCGGATAGCAATCCCGGCATAGCATCCAGCGGGGATTGCGAACCTCCACTATCCCGAACACCGTTCGGATGCGGCGCGTCGTGTAGTCCTTGACTCGCCGGAACGTGTGGCAATCGGGGCAGACCCGGCGAAAGAGGGAATAGGTTTCCGACTCATGGTTCACGACCGCGCTCTGCAACGCCGCCATGATCTTCTTGCCATCGTCGATTGACAGTCCTATGTCGCCGTCAAACAGACGCTC
>NZ_JBFUMG010000764.1:0-1650 GCF_054049495.1 Phyllobacterium sp. P5_D12
GTGTTCGCCGCTCCCTATCATGTCCGGGGGCAGGCCGATCATATGGGTCTGGTTCTGGATTGCGGAAATCGGTACACCAGCGGCGATGCGGCCCATGACCGGGATGCTGATGACCGTCGATGCGCTTGTATCGTCGGAGGAACGCGCCTGCGGCCGGGCAGGGGCGACATTTCGGCCAAGGCTTCCCTCGATGACACTCGGCGAGAATTTCCGTTGGGCGTTGAGGCCGGGAGCGATGGAGTCCGGCAGGCGCAAGACCTCCAGCGCTCTCGCACGGTTTGCAAGCCGACGAATGAAGCCGCGCTCTTCGAGAGCAGTGATCAACCGGTGGATGCCGGATTTCGACGCAAGATCCAATGCATCCTTCATCTCGTCGAACGAAGGTGGGATGCCTGTCTCCTTCAAACGCTCGTGAATGAAGAGCAGAAGTTCATGTTGTTTACGCGTGAGCATCGGCGATCCTTTGCGTGGAATCGGAAAAACAAAACCAGAACAAACACTATCTGTTCCAGTTGTGTTCCACAAGGATTAATATGTGGTGTATAGAAGCCCAGAAAGGCGGGTCAGCTGCTACTTAGCCGGAATAACCGGCGGGCCGCTGGATTGGCGTAGAATAAGCTCAACCGGCCAAACTTCGTGGATAGTTTCCGGTGGTTCGCCATCAAGCAAGCGGACAAGCATTTCTGCAATCCGCGTACCTGCCGTTCTTATCGAAGAACGTGTCGTCGTCATCGCCGGAACCATGTTGCTTGCATTGAGGTAAGGAAAGACGTCATCATGGGCGATGATCGAAACTTCCTTGCCAAGCTGGTAGCCCTTGGCACGGATTGCGCGGGAAACGCCCAACGCTGTCATCATCGATCCTGCGAGAATGGCGGTTGGATGAGGCTTCAAGGACAGGAAACGCTGCGTTTCGCGGAAACCGATCTCGTCGGAAAAACAGTCGTGCACGATGAAATGCGGGTCGATCGAAATACCGCGTTCGTCAAGCGCACTACGATAGCCTTCCTCACGGTGCTCCGAGAAGGTGAAACCCTTGAGACCATCGATCATGGCAATGTGCTTGTGGCCAAGATCGAGCAGATGCGACGTTGCTTGATAGAAGGCACCCCTGTTGTCGATATCCAGCCAGGCGTGCGGTGCATCTATGTTTGTCCGCCCGTGAAGCACAAACGGAAATTGCGCTTCGGCAAGCATGGCAACGCGTTCATCGACAAGGGAAGGGTGCGAGACAATCATCGCGTCGACGCGCTTGCTGGAAATCAGACGCCTATAGGCGGAAATCTCGTCATTGTTGATCAGGGGGGTGATCAGAAAATCGATTTCGTCACGCGAGAGACGCTCTGCAAGGCCGGACAAGAACTCGCTGGTATGCGGGCCGAAACGCTCGCTGCTGTGAATAGGCACGACAATTCCAATCGCGCCGACACGGCCCATGGCCAGGCGCCGCGCATTGGCGTTGGCGCTATAACCAAACTTGAGGGCCGCCTTGTTGACCCGCTCCCTTGTTGCCTCGTTGACCTCCGGATAGCCGTTGAGTGCGCGGCTAACCGTCGTCTGCGAGAGGCCAAGTTGTTCGGCCAGTTCCTTGAGTTTCATATCAGAGGATCCAAGAGTGCTAATTTCAGTTTATCAGACGACGTTTAGAGC
>NZ_JBFUMG010000765.1:0-1649 GCF_054049495.1 Phyllobacterium sp. P5_D12
TCCACGGCGTCAGCCTGACGGGCAGCTACACCTATCTTGATGCCGAAATCACCTCGAGCAACGTCGAAGGTGAACTGGGTAACCGGCCGGCACTCGTACCGGAACATCAGGCGTCTCTCTGGGCCAAATACACCTTCGAGAGCGGGACATTCGAAGGCCTTAACATCGGTTCCGGTGTCCGCTACGTCGGCAGTTCATTTGGCGACAACGCCAATCAGATCGAGGTCGGGTCCTATACCCTGGTGGATGCAGCTATCAGCTACGAAAAGAATGGCTGGAAGGGTTCACTCAAGGCGAGCAACGTTTTCGACAAGGAGTACTACGCGACGTGCGCAGGTGACGACAATGGCTCGCCCATGTGCATCTACGGCGAGGGACGCGCCGTCAAAGCCACCCTTTCGGCCAAGTTCTAGCGAGCATGTGATGAACGGATCCGCCTTTTCGCTGAATGGTATCGGTTACGACGTTGATGGACGGACACTGCTCCATCCATTGACGCTGGACATTCCCCAGGGCGAGGTGGTCGGTATCCTCGGCCACAACGGGTCCGGAAAATCCACGCTGCTGAAGATACTGGCGCGTTTTCAGTCGCCAACGCACGGCCGCGTCGAATGTCTGGGGCAGGCGCTGGGATCGTTCCGGTCCAAGGAATATGCCAGGAAGGTTGCCTATCTGCCGCAACAGACTCCCGACACCGACGGCATGACCGTAAGGGAAGTCGTCGCTCTCGGCCGCTATCCCTGGCACGGAGCGCTTGGACGTTTCTCCAGCAACGACAGGGCCAAAGTTGGGGAAGCACTGGAGCTGACATCCATGACGGCGATGGCTGATCGTATTGTCGATACTCTGTCCGGCGGTGAACGCCAACGTGCCTTCCTGGCGATGCTGGTCGCCCAGGACACCGAGTGCCTGCTTCTTGACGAGCCGATCTCGGCTCTAGACATCAATCATCAGATCGAGGTGATGCGCCTGATTCAGAAGCTGGCGCACGACCACGGTCGGTCCGTGCTTATCGTTCTGCATGACATCAACATGGCAGCGCGCTATTGCGACCGGTTGATTGCACTTTCCGGCGGCAAGCTCGTGGCTCACGACGAGACCGAGACGCTGATTACTGCGGACAGGCTCGATGCGATCTATGGCGTGCGCATGGGAATATTCCGGCATCCGGAAACGCAAGCGCCCATCAGTTACGTCCTCTAAGCCATGTCCCCGATACGCAGACGCGACTTTCTTTTTGGTGTGGCGGCAACGCTTGGTTGTTTGCCGGCAAAGGCGCAGGGCGCAAGTTCGGCTCCGAGAGTTGTTTCGCTGGACTATGGTCTGGCGCAGACATTGATTGAGCTTGGCGTGCCACCAATCGGGCTGATTGACACGACGGGATGGGCGAACTGGACAGTGGAACCGCCTTTGCCGCCGAACGTCGCCAATCTTGGCTCCTCGCATGAGATCAACATGGAGCTGTTGCAGCTGTTGAGACCCGATCTGATTGTGTCGACGCCGTATCTTGAATGGGTCAGGCCACAGCTGGAGCACATCGCGCCGGTCAAATCGTTCCCGATACACGCACTCGGGTCATCACCGTTTCCCCATAWCATTGACGCGAGGCGGGAACTTGGCCGCATGCTGGGACGCACCACAGAGGCGGA
>NZ_JBFUMG010000766.1:0-1644 GCF_054049495.1 Phyllobacterium sp. P5_D12
CGGCCAAGTCGTATTATTAAGCACCGGCCCGAAATCAACACCGTCACAATCGGCCACCAACGATCAATCTCACCCTGCCCATCATCTCGCGTAGGCGCGCTGACGATCTTGAGTGCCGCTTGCGCCAATCGCAACCGCATCAGGTCTGCATATCAGTAACTGGAGCAAATCTCCGGGCGTGCTCAAATTCAACCGGGCGTCCATGCGACCCCTCGGGGTGGCGAATGTCCTCTTGGGCTGCTGCCAACAACAACCTCACCCCAAGTTGCATCAGCTAACCCCGCTTTCCTTGCGTGCAAGGGATGCAAAGTTGGTTCATCACGGATTGTGTCTCCAGAACATTCGTGATAGCCGCGGCTTGCCTGCCCTTGGATGCCTCCGCCCCGATGCTCGACGGTTGAAGGATGATTGGACTTTGCGCGCCACTCCGGACTAAAGGCGCTGAGGGTTGGAGAGATGGGGCGAGCCGTTTGAAGCATCAGTCCCATCCCAGTGCATGACACGCACCAGTATCGTGACGGTGACGAACGGTGGCTGAGCAAGACCAGCCGCAAGCTTGCGCATCGCACCAAGCGAAAGCGTCTCGACCGATTCAACAGACGGCAGCTTCTGCATGAGCTGAGTGAACACACGTCGACTCGTGTGTGAATCCTCTCAATCGTCCATGATCCGGTTACTGCATATCTGACTTACTTGCACCGCTGTCCTTGTCAATTAACATATTGTTTAGGTTAATGTTTTTTCTTTAACAGCACCTAACTATGYGATAGCTTCATCTTACCGGACTGCTGCATTACCAATTTGATCGTTACACCGAACAGCGACGACTGATCTAGCGCTCTCGAGAGTGCAACGCGCTCCTCTCCTTGGTTAAATGCCGGTTTCCTTGTATTTTGGGCGTTTTGACGCCGGTAGAGTTGGCTGCTCGCCTATTATCGGCATTTTCAACTGACCGTTTACTCACCACTTCCGATATTGTACAAACGTAGTTCCGTTGCTAGAATCCAAGTATGAAACCCCAACTCTTACACCGTCTGATTGGCTATGCGCGTGTATCCACGGATGAGCAGACGAATGATGCCCAACTGATAGAGCTGAAAGCCGCTGGCTGTCACATAATTTTTGAGGAACAGGGCTCCGGCGGTTCACGCGCCCGGCCGGTGCTGGCGGGACTTGTGCGCGAAATCAAAGCAGGCCAGGTCCTGATAGTGGTGAGGCTCGATCGGCTGGCCCGTTCCGTGAGCCATTTGCTGCATGTAATCGAACAGTTGGAAGAGAAGGGCGCTCATTTCCGCTCGTTGCACGATCCAATCGATACATCGACGCCGCAGGGCATGTTCTCGCTACAGGTTCTGGGTGCTGTCGCCCAGTTGGAGCGTGCGCTGATTTCTGAGCGCACCAAGGCAGGGATCAAGGCCGCCAGGGCACGTGGCAAACTGCCAGGCAATCCCGGGCTGCGCGACCGGAACCCCGAAGCCATTGCCAAGACATCGCGGGCTCGTCAGCGCGGCCATCTGGCGGATTTGACGGCGACTATGCCGTCCTGGCTGCCTGTCGTGCAGCGCATGCGGCCAGACCATCCGTGGGAAGACGTAGCGCGCAGCCTCAATCGGGAGAGCGGTCAGAAATGGTCGGTCGACCGCC
>NZ_JBFUMG010000767.1:0-1641 GCF_054049495.1 Phyllobacterium sp. P5_D12
ATTCTATGCCGGCAGTCATCAGCACGTCTTCGGCTTCAGCGCGCGCTTTCTGGTACCATTTTTCTTGAAGCTGCTCATCTCCAAAAGCCGCATCGATTATGTTTCTCAAGTTACCCAACAGCTTGCGATACTTGCTCCTTATCACATCGCTTCTGGCATTCGCGACGAAGCCAGAGGCATTCAACATCTGACATAAGTTTACTACCGCGGCATCAATTCCTGCAGGATAGCGACCGATATCAAATATTCCGATTTTAGGAACACCGTAGGCGGCTACTTCACCTGGCTTTTCAAAGTCCGCTGGCAGCATGACAGTAACGCCATAGACATTTCCGAAAAACCGCAGCGCATGCGTTTCATTGGCTACTCCGTTCTGAAAGCAGAATACCGGCTGCTCTACCACACCGGCGGCCTTGAGCTGAAACAGGGCCTGCGCCGTATCCTGCCCCTTCATTGCCAGCAATACCACGTCGCTACTACTGAAAGAGATCTCCCGCGGATCTGCACAAACGGGGAAGGTTGCGGTCTTCTTCCCTTCTGGGGTAAGCAGCGCGAGCCCGGATCGACTTACCGCTTCGAGCTGGTGCCCGCGCGCGATGCCGATGACAGAGTGTCCAGCCAAGCTGAGCTGAGCAGCGACAACCCCGCCGATTGCTCCAAGTCCAAAGACGATTATTCGCATCAAATATCCTATGGTGTGAATGACATGATAGGCGATGGCGCAGCAGGCCAATAAGAAATGACGACATGTTAGGTGTATGGGCATGCAGCGTCGATGCATCAGAGGAAAGAACCATCGATGAGACAACACATATGGAAAGCCCAATCTACCAGAAACGCAAACCGATAGATCGGGCCCAAATTTCTGACGCGTGAAAAGAAGCGATCTGCTCTTCGTCAGCCGTTCATCGCCAATTAGGGGCTCTGGCGTGGAACCGCCTCACGAATGTGTCTCTTCGATTGCGGAATGCCACGGCCTTACTCCTATCAACTGTTGGAAGATCGGAGTGAGGTCCTCCCGCCTAGGTTCCGCAGGAAAGCTATGGTGGCGCCTGATTCGGGTAAATAAATACATCGATCTAATTTCCCTCACCATCGCGTGATGGCTGCAGTCGCAAGGCGTGCCTTAAAACGGTCCGCGCGCATCAGCCTAGTCACTGCTTCCTGAACAAGGGCGGGAATCTTTTCAGGTCATCCAAGGAGGCGCTTTCGAGCAGGCCGTCCGAAACAGCGGCGAGTAGGGAAGCGGTGACCGAGGGGGGTAGGATCGCCGGCCGCTATCACAGTCGTCTTAAGGATCTCGACCTAGCTAAACAAGAAAACCTGAATCGATGGAATTTAAAGAATACCTTTTCTGTCGAGATTAAAAAATGAAGCTTAGATTTTTGAGAACGAAAGTCCATTGGGAGACCGTTATGAGCAAGCGAGYGGGTCAGTTGAAACTCGGGGCATTCCTCTATCCGACGGGACACCACATCGCCGCTTGGCGGCACCCGCAAGCACAAGCCGACGCCGGATCGAATTTCGCCCACTATGCTGAACTCGCGCGCATTGTCGAAGCAGCGAAATTCGATTTGATTTTTATGGCCGATGGCGTCGGAACCCGCGGAACTGATACTGATGCACTGAGCCGCACCGCGA